>CAILTZ010000241.1 GCA_903837255.1 uncultured Pirellula sp.
GAATTCACCAGCCATCACGATGAGCGTTTCGTCCAACTGTCCACTTTGGTGCAGGTCCTCGATGAGTGCCGAGAGGGCTTGGTCGGTCGGAGGCAAGAGTCGATCCTTCAAGTGCGGAAAGGCGTTGCCGTGGGTATCCCAGGTTTCATTGTTTCCGAGGTTGACTTGGATTAGGGGCACTCCTGCATCGACGAGTTTGCGTGCCATGAGGAGCGAGTAGCCAAAGGAGTTTTTTCCATATCTCTCCAAAGTGGCTGGATCGGATTTGGCGACATCCAGTGCCTTGTGAACATTTGCATCGACCATCATCGAAGCGGCTGTTTGGCGATAGCGATCCAGCGTATTGGACTGGCCGATTTGATCGATTCTTTTGCGTTGCCGGTTCAGTCGATCCAGCAGATCCATTCGGTTATGGATGTCTGCGATCCCGTTTGCATGGGGAACCGATAACTGGGGAGCTTGAAAAATCCGTTCGTCGGGCTTGCCCCTCTGCTGATGGTCGAACGAAAATTCGGGGAACGCTCCGTACGAGGTTGTATGGAACGGGGAGGCTTCGATGAACCATGGATCGGCGGCTTGTCCCATCATTCCACCGTGTTGACCGGGGAGAACGCGAGCGGTGTTGTGCACCAGTCTTTCGGGGAGGACCACGGCCGGGGGGAGGTTGTTGGGAGAAAGTTCTCGGGATTGCGACAATGCGTGGCCGATTTTTGACGCGATCGATGGGTGGTCGGTGCGGCTCGGTGCGTTGGGGTTGAAGCCCACTGGCAGATTCGACTGGCCGGTGAGCATGATATGGTGACCGGCTGAGTGGTCGTTGGACGGATGGGTGAGTGAACGGCAGACGGACCACAGGTGGCTGATATTGGCGAGTTTGGGTAGATGCTCGCAGATTTGAAAACCCGCAGTGCGGGTTGAGATCGGTTTGAATTCTCCGCGGATATCCTCGGGCGCGTCGGGTTTCATGTCAAAGCTTTCGTGCTGTGCTAGTCCTCCGGACAGGAAGATAAAGATGCACGATTTGGCTTTAGCCAGAGGTTGCGGTCCACAGGCGGCTTGGGCCTCACGGAGCGCGATGAGGTGATTCACACCGAGACCAAAGATGCTTGCCGCACCGATCTGGAGGGCTTCTCGACGTCCGAAAGGCGTGTGTCTCCAGACTGGCTTTTTGGGCATATTCGGATCCTTTTCAGAATACCGCTAGGTGGGGCTATCGATCCATTGATTGTACTCGATGCTTACGAGATTATCTCATGGATCGGCTCGATGGGTTCGACACCAACGAGTTTTTGGTCCAAGCCTGAGTGGAAATAGGAGAGGCGGTTCGGATCGATCCCGAGCTGATGCAGAGCCGTTGCATGTAGGTTTTTCACATGGAAGGGTTTTTCGACGGCGGTTGCACCGAGTTCGTCGGTGGTCCCTACACTCACGCCACCCTTGATGCCCCCGCCGGCCATCCACATCGTAAAGCCGTAGGAATTGTGATCTCGACCGGTGCCTTCGGCGTATTCGGCGGTGGGTTGGCGACCGAATTCACCGCCCCAGATGACCAAGGTTTCGTCGAGCAAGCCGCGGCGTTTGAGGTCTGACAGGAGACCAGCGATCGGTTTGTCAGTATTTCCTGCATGGAAATCATGGTTCTTTTTCAGATCCGAGTGAGCATCCCAGTTATCGTCGTTGTGGGCTCCCCCAGAGTAAATTTGAATGAAGCGAACTCCGCGTTCGACGAGTCTACGAGCCAGAAGGCATTTGGTACCAAAATCCTTGGTTCGATCTTTGTCGATGCCGTAGAGTCCCAGCGTTTCGGCTGATTCGTCTTTGATGTCGACAGCCTCTGGCGTGCTCTCTTGCATCTTGTAGGCAAGTTCATAGGTCGAGATCCGAGAGAGCAGATCACTACGATCTCCGCGTTGCTTAGCGTGTAGAGCATTTTGCTCGTGAAGTGAATTCAGCAGATCGCGTTGAAGTTCGCGAGAGACACCTTCCTGGGACTTGAGGTCTAGGATCGGGGTCCCTTGGGTACGGAAAATGGCACCTTGATAGCTCGCTGGCATGTAGCCGCTCGACCAGTTTTTGGCACCGGAAATCGGCCCGCCGGTTGGATCGAGCATGACGACGAACCCAGGCAGATTCTCGTTGACGGTTCCGAGTCCGTAGTTGACCCATGAACCCAAGCAGGGGTGTCCGCTTTGAACACGCCCGGAGTTCATCATGAGCATCGCCGAGCCGTGGATCGGGGAATCTGCGGTCATGGAATGGATGAATGCGATGTCATCGACGTGCTGCGCGACATTGGGGAACAGGTCGCTGACCCATTTTCCGCATTGACCGTATTGTTTGAAATCCCAACGCGGTTCGACGATCCGTCCTTGGTTCTTGTGCCCACCGCGTCCAAAGGTCTTGACCGTGACGACTTGGTTGTCACGCCCTTTCATCGTGGGTTTGTAGTCGAATGTATCGATGTGGCTCGGTCCACCGTACATGAATAGAAAGATGACGCTCTTTGCTTTGGGGGCAAAGTGGGGCTGCGGTAGTTTTCGATCCTCGGAGGCTCGGGCGCTTCCGAAAAACCCATCCTCGGAGAGCATCCCGGCTAGCGCCATACCGCTGAATCCGGCCCCGGTTTGCCACAAGAACTCTCGGCGAGTTCGTCCACAGAAATTTCGACGCATTGAAATATTCGCTTATTCGAGTGACAGGATTAATCGACGTAGGAAAATTCGTTGAGGTTGTAAACATATAGGCAGAAAAACGCTAACGCTTTGTCGGCGCTGAGATTGTGCTTCGTCTGCAGTTGTTCGATCAACTTGCATGCCTGTGCGGACTCGTCGATCGAGGGCAAGCGAGCCAAGGCTAGGCGATAGGCGGTTTGGATTTGGCCATCGAGATTGTCGGGAGCCTGGGCCTTGAGCCGCTGGGCCAATTGCTCGGATTGGGAGTGAAGGAAATCGCTATTGAGCATCCCTAGGGCTTGGCCAGGTTGTGTCGTGATGAAGCGAGCTTCGCAGCTGACATCAGGATCAGGGAAGTCAAAGTTTGAGAGCATGGGGACCAGCAGCGAGCGTTTGATGTGGATATAGACGCTGCGTCGGGATTGTTCTGCAGGCTCGGATTTGTCCCAGCCTTTGCCGGGGACCGATTGGGACGCGAGGACTTCTTTGGAGAGCGCTGGATAAATGCTCGGTCCGTACATCTTCAGGTTCAACTCCCCATTGACTGCGAGAATGGAGTCACGAAGTTCCTCGGCGCTTAGGCGACGCAGGTCGAAGCGGCTGAACAAATCGTTGTTCGCATCTTTCGAGAGAGCTTCCTGGGAGGCCAGAGACGACTGCCGATACGTTTGCGACATGAGGATCAGCTTGTGGAGGGGTTTGATCCGCCAGCCCTGCTCGACGAAATTCGCGGCGAGCCAATCGAGGAGTTCGGGATGGGTGGGGGTTTCGCCCAGTTGTCCAAAGTTGTTTGGGGAGCGAACGATGCCGCGTCCGAAGTGGTGTTGCCAAACTCTGTTGACAAAGACGCGGCTTGTAAGCCGGTTGGTTGGATCGGTAACCCATTTGGCAAACGCCAAGCGTCTGCCGGTGGTGTTTGAGGTGGTATTCGGTTCGATGCTTGGAGCATCCCCTCCGATGATAGACAGAAACGCTGGCTCAACTTTATCGGCCTTGGCTTGTGGACTGCCGCGTGTGAGGACAAAGGTTTCGGGAGCATTGGTCCCTGTCTCGCTGACACACATTCCATAGTCTTCCCATGGCTTGCGTCGTTTGTTCTC
>CAILTZ010000242.1 GCA_903837255.1 uncultured Pirellula sp.
CCCTGCATAAGGTTCGTCGAGCATGATGATTTTTGGATTGGAGACCAAGCAGCGTGCGATTTCCAATCGACGGCGTTCGCCCCCTGAGAGCGGCCCTGCCTTGGAGTCCCGAATGTGTGTGATCTTGAGCAGTTCGAGCAGTTCATCGGTCCGCTTTCGGCGGTCTCGCCATGAATATCCGAGCATCTCTAAAATCGAGGAGATGTTTTGCTCGACGGTGAGTTTCTTAAAGACGCTGGGTTCTTGGGCCAGATAGCCCATACCCCCGTCACGAGCCCGCAGGAACATTGGCCAGCTGGTGACATCTTCGCCCCCGAGGAATACTTTGCCGCCATCGGGTTGGACCAATCCGCAGGTCATGCGGAACGAGGTCGACTTGCCGGCACCGTTGGGTCCGAGCAGGCCGACGATTTCCCCAGGCCCGACTCGCATGGAGACATCTTTGACCACTTGGCGACGGCCATAGGTTTTTTTTAAACTTTCGACACGTAGAACATCCATGTTCTTGCGGATTCCTTGTTTAACGGATCAGGCCCATGCGTTGGAAATTCGGAATGAACGGGATCTTGCCGTAGTACCAATAGTGGGGCCAGAAGACCATCACAGCGCGGCCGATCATGAGTCTGCCAGGTTGTCCAGGTTCGCTTCGATTGTTCCACATTCGAGCATCTGAGGAGGCCTGGGTGTTGTCTCCCATCGGAAAGTAATCATCGGGTCCGAGTTGAAACTCTAATCCTTCGTAGGAGTAACTCTCCTGCTTATTGCCTTGAGCTTGGCGATAGGGGTCTGTGGAATCTCGGACGTTGACGGGTTGATCGAATCGAGACGAGGAGCTTCCCCCAAAGGTAGAGCAGGTGTAGAAGATATCGCGAAAGACTTGGGCCTGGGAGATGCTCCCGCTCCCACCTCGGATACCGATCCCGAGCGGGGCTGCATCGAGTGGATTGGTAGGGGTGTGGATGGGAAGGTGTCGATATTCTGGCACCGCAGCGATGATGCAATAGCCTCCATCGAGTCCCCACATAATCGATCGACCATCGATCCAAAGCCGCAGAGCATCATCGACATTGGCGAAGCGAATCCGATGCGTCGCGCCGGAACGAACCGGGGTCTGGGCTTCGAGTTTAGCGACAAAGCCTTGGGACGATTCGAACACTGATATAGGTTTGTTTTCATGCAGTGCCGTTGCGGTCGCTTTGCCGGTGCTCAGGTCGATTTCGCACAGGAACTCAACCCCACCTTCCACGAGGAGCAGTTGCAAGGCCTGGGTCCCTTTGGCAGTCGAGATCTGCCACTGGCCCGCCAAGTCCCCCACCCAATGCACACCGTCGGTCTCAAGCATATCAGCGCGACGGTCGGAGCTGCGCAGGATCTTTTGGTTGTATGCGGTGTAGTCGGTGATGTAGCGGAAGTCATCCTGCGAGGACTGCTTGGACGCATTGCGATCCAGCACATGATGTCGGAAACGAAGCATCGCTAGAGAGTCTTTCGGTACCTCTGCCACCGAGGCGCTCCATGCGTATTTAGAGGATCGATTGTTTGGCGTTGGTTTGATCTGAGTTTGCCATTTGGGAGTCGATTCACCCGAAGCATCTTGCCAGTAATCGGGCACTAAGCCATCCCCAAAGGGTTGCGAGAGATGATCGGTGTCGGCAATGGCTTGGAGTGATGCCAGTGCGACCGAAGGTGGCTTGCGAGCGATCTGGAAACCATCCTGGGACTTGACGGTGGAAAGGCCGGTGTTGTCTTTGGCATTTTTGATATAGATGTCTCCATGATAGATCTTAAGAGTCTCTCCGGGCAAAGCGATACAACGTTTGATGTAGTTTTGCCTTGCCTGCTCGATGAACTTAAAGACGATTACCTGCCATCGCCTAGGAGTACCCATCGCGTAGGCGAGTTTACTAACCAGGATACGATCGCCGGAGAAGGTGCCATGGTTGAGGGACTTTTCAAGGTCGATCGTTTCGCGTTTTCGGCAAAGCGGACAGATTGTTTCGGCCACCGCTACATCTTTTCGGGCACCAGTCCCGTTATCGAACTCCTCGCTCGCGCCGCATTGGTATTGATACCCGCACTCCGGGCACTGGATGTCCTTGTGTGCACCCATGAGCGTTGGGGCCATCGACCCGGTAGGGATGATAAACGCGTCGGCGACGAACGACTTGAAGAGCAAAGCCAGGATGAAGGCGACGGCAAGGCTTTCGAATGTCTCGCGAAGGACCTGTGGAGGCGGATGATCGTTGGCCGAGACGGCATCACCCGAAGCGCTGTTGGCGTTGGCGATATCAGGCCCACCTTTACGATGACCAAACATGGAATTGGGTTTTGATGAGGACGCAGCCATCGTCGTTCAAACGCCTTGATGGAAAGTGTTCAACCTGGATCGCTCGAACGAAACC
>CAILTZ010000243.1 GCA_903837255.1 uncultured Pirellula sp.
CAAGCGGTTGCTTGCAGCCCTCCAGATGTCCGTCCAGCGGCACGAGCAAGTCTTCGGTGTTTTGGAGACCGACATTCAAAAGCGTCTTCGCGTGCAGTAGTTCGCGAGGGGTTTGAAGTTTACGAGGAAAATCGGGCCGTTTGGCGGTTTGCCAAACGGCCCGAATCCGTTACACTCATCGACGTTGGTAGACAGGACCCCGGGTATGTCTTAGAGAACCCCCCAGGTGCTCAGGATTTCCAGGATCGACCAACAATCAATCGGGCCGTAGCGCAGCCTGGCTAGCGCGCTACCTTGGGGTGGTAGAGGTCGTGGGTTCGAATCCCGCCGGCCCGATTTTTTTAGATTCTCAATTCGCCTTGCGCGAATTGAGAATCTAAAAATTCTGATCGGTATCAAGGCCCAAGTCGTCTTCCAAACTGCCGACGCCAGATGAGTCACTAGGACCTAGATACTTGGGGATCGGAGCCGGGACATCGCGATCTCGCAGATGCTCGCGCTGTGTAAGTCGCACGAACTCGTGCGCCAAATAAGCCTTGTCGATCCGCATGTCGGTCTGTTCGAGGGTGTATTCGATCGCCTTGTGTACCTGCGAAAATCGCATCTCGACAATATTGGCAACGATCGGGTCGTTCTGCATGTTGTTGCCCAGCACCTCGACTTGGTCCCCAAGCCGATGCCCCTCGTCGGATATCTCCAACCAAAGAGTCGGCTTGATCCTAAACGTCACGCGATCTGCGTAGCGGACATGGTAGTACTGGCCATCGAACTCGAAGCGTTCAAAGACATGGTCGCTGGGGATCCATCCATGGATCTTTTCGCGGTCCTCAGGATGGAACGCTTCGACCCCCTGCTCAGGCCAAACATGATAGATTCCATAATCCGGTAGAGTCGGCCAATCGATCATCACTGAGGTTCCTTCTTTTAAACCTTACACCTTATCGCTTACACCTGATCGCTTACACCTTATCGCTTACAGCTTACCCCGCATACTGCTTGAGCGTCTCGATCATCGTCTGCAATCGGTTTTGTGCCAAGGGCAAGAGCGAGTCGGAGAGGTCTTCGAGTTGGCGAACGCATAATGCCGACTCCTGCAGGAATTGATCCCATTGCGCAGCCAACTGCGGGATGGTTCGAACACGCTGCTCGCACAACTGACGCCGCGCGGTGGCTCGTTCGAGCGCCTTGCGCTCGAACATGCACGAAGACTCGTCCTCGGCTCGAGACTTCGCTTGGCATCGCAGCAGATCCTCGCGAGCAGCCGTCCAGCGTTTTTGGGAGATTCGAAGCTGGTCGGCCCAGTACTCGGGCAACTCTTTGCTCAGCCACATCGATACCCGCTGGAATTGATCCCGAATATCGTCTGCGTTTTTTCGCGAAGCGTCTCTGAGGGATTCGATCGACCCGGAAAACTGTTCAAGTGCCTCGATGCTCTCAACGTTGGCTTTAGCCATGACCGCGCTGATACTCTTCGATTAGCTCGGCCTTGCGGATCAGATAAGGCACATGCCGTTCGCTGGCCTCGATGAGCCTCGAGAGCTGCTTGAGCTCCTGCTCGAACTCGACCGCGAACTTCGCGTGCTCTTGGTCACGCCACGAGGCGCTAAGTTGCTGCATCTGCTGCGAAAGCTTGGACGTCGAATCGGCCAAGTTCCCTGAGAAGCGTTTGAGCAACATCGCAAACTGGCGAAGCTGCTCGGGATCAACGATCGCTTGGGTCACGGTTGGACCCTCCGGTGTGGGGTTGGGAAATCGGTTAAGCCGCGGTTAAGCCACTGCTAAGCAGCTACTAAGCCACTGCGCGTTCGGCTCTCTTGCGCTGCTTTTCCTCATGGGCCTTGAGGTCCATCACGTTTTTGGCCAAGCCTACGGCTCGCAGGAATCGAATCGCTTGGAAGGTGATGTCGAACTCCCACCATTTGTGACCATGCTGGGCCAGCCTCGGAAGAGCATGATGATTATTATGCCATCCCTCGCCATAAGCAACGATAGCTACCCACCAAAGGTTGCGGCTGTCGTCCCGGGTCTCGTAGTTCTTATATCCCCAAATGTGCGACGCAGAGTTGACAAACCATGTCACATGCAAGACCGCAACCATCCGGACGCAAACCGCCCAAACCAGCCAAGAGATCGCCAAGCTGGGTCCGTCGATCATGTAAGCAATCCCTGCAAGCATCGCTCCGAAAGCTATGTGGATCGGCAAGAAAAATTTCTCGAAGAACATCAACCCCTTGTCCTTGACCAAGTCCGGTACCCAATGCTTGGCAAACCCATCGAAGTCCCCGTTGTCGGTCGAAAAGGCTAGCCAGAACATGTGAGCCCACCAAGGACCCTCGTGAGGAGAGTGCGGGTCGCCAGGCTGATCGCTGTATGCATGATGCTTGCGGTGATTGGCCGTCCAAGAGATTGGACCTCCCTCTCCAGACAACACCCCGAAAAACGTTAGCGTGTACTTGACCCAACCCGGAACCTCTAAGCCCGTGTGGGTGAGCAACCGGTGATATCCAAGGCAGATCCCAAGGCTACCGTTGATCCAGTGGATGAACAGGCACAAGAACAAACCGCTCCAGGAGAAAGTCCAAGGTGCAGCCAGGGCTCCAAGGTGCAGAGCCACCAACCAAGCCGTTGTACCCCACTGAATTCTGTAAAACTCAGGAATCCTCGGCTGGGATTTCGAACCCGATCGAACCTGTACGCTCGACTCGAACTCCTCGCCCGTCGGGCTCAGCGACGGTGACAACAACTCAGCATGATGGGCCTTGGGACCCTTCAGATGGTTGGCCATCGGTACGCTTGAGGTCTCGGCAATCGGTGATTCTTGTTCTGCTTTATGACTTCTCATGACAGTTCACTGTTGGGTAGTTGATCGGTCGACAGCCCCCGTTATGGCCGCCTTTCCGCTCCAAAATAGTAGCGTCTACCCCCCTAGAGCACCGTCGGCGGCAAGTCACATGATTGTCAAAGTTTCGTAAAAGTCCCCCAGAAGCCCGGCCAACACCTCGCAAACCCCAGATTTCACACCCTTTATTGCGAAAAACCCAATTGCCATCCGAACTTCCGCCCTAGACTATCGTATTGGATTGCAAGAACCAGCCGTGGGCTCGCCCGGCAAGCAGTATTAGCTAATTTAATCGACTGGTTGCCGATGCTACATTCAACCGATGATCAGCCCTCTGGGGCGCAAGGGACCAAACGAGAGCTTCTGCGGGCGATGCTTGCCGATTTGCTGCTTCGGCTGGACGTCCCCAACGAGTCCTCTGCGGTCTCTCAAGCGCTCAATGACGCGCTGGTCGAAGAGGGCCGATCGGTCGATGCTACGGCTCTATCGATCATGCGAGCCGGCACTGCCGTCGGGCTTAGAATCTGTCCTCTGGAACTGACTGCCAAGGACGTATGGGAGCTGCTCCTGGACGATTTTCCCGTGGCGGTCCTCTACGAAAATCCCACGGGTCGAGCATGCGCTGCGATCTTCTCGGATGTCTCTGGTGGAAAGGTCGACGCGACGCTTTTGTCCGACAAGAACCAACAAACCGATTCGCTAACGCGCAGGCAGGTTACCAAGCTTCTTGCACAGGGGCGATCGCAGCAGTTCTTCATCGCCGAGCCTGCGTTGAGTTGCGAGCGAATTTCCACCGAGCACGAGCATCACCAAGCTCCGATCCACGATGTCTCGCACGATGAGCATCATGGCCATGAGAATCATGCGCATATCTCACCGCAAAAGCGACTTGTTCGGCTTCTGAAACTCGATTCCCGGGATATTTGGACTCTAGCGATATTCGCCGTGGGGGTCAGTATTCTCGATCTGGCCACTCCGCTGGCCGTCGAGCAGATGGTTACGACGATCGGATTTGCCTCGGTCGTCCAGCCGCTGATCTGGATTGCCATTTTGCTGTTTGCCATCCTGACGTTGTCGGCGGTGATCAAAGCCCTGCAGCTTTTTGTCGTCGAAATCCTCCAGCGCCGGCTCATCGTTCGAATCATCGGCGATCTGGCCGAACGATTCCCGAGGCTCCAGCGCTCTGCGATGGATGGCGTGCACGGACCGGAACTTGCCAACCGTTTCTTCGACGCGAGGGCTTTCGACCCGCAAAGAGCTTGCGATCAACGCGCAGACGGTTTCTGAACGGCAACTGAAGGTCTTCGAGTCCAGGCAGAAGTTTCGCGATACGGCGTTCAAGCTAGCCATCTTTTTGAGAAACCAGGACGGGACTCCTATGCTGGCTGCTCCCGAGTGGCTTCCTGCGGATTTCCCTCGCATCGTAAGACTTGAACTTCAAGATTTCGAGACCGCGTTCCTTGAAGCCCAACAGCGGCGGCCCGAGTTGGTACTCATCAACATCGACCTTAAAAAACTCCGATGGGATCTTGAGCTTGCTCGCAACCAAACCCTGCCGAACTTGGACTTCACCATCCAAGGGGTTCAGAATGTCGGAGATCCGGCGACCAAGCTCAACGACAAGGGGGACTTTATCCTCGAGTCGGGAGTCATGGGTGGAGTACCTGTCCAGCGGCGTAAGGCCCGCGGTAAGATCGATAGCACCTTGGCCAAAATCCAGCAGGTCGAGCAGAAGCGTTGGTTCATGACCAACAAGATCGAGATGGATCTTCGAGTCGCCCGCAACGCCTTGGAAGTCAGCCGAGATATGGTCCTGCGAAGCGAACAACTCCGGCGCGAGACCCGAGAGACGCTCGAGTACTTCCGTCGCGAGTTCGCGTCGGGCAACCAGGACTTCCTCTTTCTATTGGCACAAGAGGCCAAGGCGACCGAAGCGGAGATCAAGCTCCTGGATGCCGAGCAAGAGTATTACATTGCCTTGGCCAAACTCCAGGCTGTCCTGGGGCTTGATCCCCTCGAGCAATCCCTCAATTTGGACCAGACGACCGCATTGCAGCAATCGGTATTGCAGCAAACGGTGGTCAAGCCTGAGTTGGAATAGTTCACTCACATGTTTTGCCGTGTTTCAAATTCCTTACAAAACGAGGCCGAAGTATTGGCTTCGCTTTTGGGTAAGAACGCAATCCACCCGAACGTTGGGACATCCATCATTTCTTGGATTATTTCTTGCATTCCTGCTGGAAGAACCCCTGTTGACGCCATCAACAAGAATCTCTTAAACTTATAGATCAAGGGAAAGGAGTTCCTTCCCGCTCGGTTGACCGGACCACCGGAGATCGCTGTCGAATTCGACTGTTGTTTTTTCGCTAAGGAGACGTTCGAATGTCTACGGTCATGATGGATCGATTGCCGACCGGCAATGCCAATGTTTTCGGAGCCACCCAAGCGGCCTCCGGTGCAACCAACGCCTGCATTCTGCCCCGTTGCACGTTTAAGTTTGAAAAGTGCGACGGTGGAATCAAAATCCATTGCTGCTGCGATGACGATGTCGCCTGTGGAGCTATGCAGAATCTCTGCAAGATGCTTCAGGGTGGGTTGTGCAATTGCTGCTGCTTATGGAATGGCCAAGTTGTATTTCAATGCAATCTTTGCTGCGGACACACCAAGTGCGAGCTGACCGAAAACGGTTGTTGCATCACTTGCTGTAGCGGCGATGCTGCCTGCTGCAAGATGCTTCAGTCCTGCTGCGACGCGCTGTGCGCTTGCTGCGAAGCCGGCTGCTCGTGCTGCATCTCGCTCGGCGGAACCCCAGTTTGCTGCGGAACCTGCTAAGCATTTCTTCATTGGATCTCGATTGTTTTGAGGATCATCGCAGGGCAGATCGCAGCGTCCTAGAGCGCTCGTTCTGCCAGCGATCGTCCATCGTTACAACTCACTAGCGACAGCAAAAATCCGCAAGATGGTTCAGAATCGAATTCAACGCTACGAGGCACTCTGGGTCGATCGTCCAAGGGAACCGCAGTCGCACAAGCAGGCCATTCCTCCGGGGTTTTCCGTCCAACTCTTGGGGCACCTGAGCCCCGAGCATTGTCAGACGATCACCAACCAAAAAGAACTCTACCAGTGGGCATACGACCAAGCCCGCAAGGAGTCCGACCAAA
>CAILTZ010000244.1 GCA_903837255.1 uncultured Pirellula sp.
GCCTTTGGCCAAGTGTCTTTCAGCGATCATTCGGACCGCGGTTACCTCGTGTGCATCGGCAGTGCCATCGGCCCATGCCACCGCAACGAGGGGGAATACCCGAAAGGCAGAGAGGGCTTGAGGGGTGATACCTAGCTTGTGAAGGGATTGGAGTGCCGCATCGTCCTTGATCCCTGACTCGGCTCGAAGCTTCGATAGGGCTTCTTCATCCGACAGCTTATCTTGGAGCTCTCGGATTAGTTTTTCATCCAAATCTGAGAAGAACGCATTTTCGAGCGAACGGCATCGGTTCTTAAACGCATCAGCATCGGCCATGAGACAATCACTTCCTTTAATTTCGTAGGTTGAAAAGGGCATTGCGCTATCGACTGGAGTAGGTTACTATAAACGCCGCGTCTTCAAAAGACGACCAGTCGCGTAAATCGCGGTAACTTTCCGCCTAGGAAGCTTTTGCGGCGAAGCTTTTGCGGCGAAGCTTTGAGAAATACAGCAAAACCCACACAAATCCGAATTCTATGACCCACGCAGCTCCGAGCCAGTCCCCTCCGAGGACGATGTTCCAGAAGATTTGGGACCAGCATGTTGTCCAACACGAGTCGGGTAAGCAAGCCATTCTCTATATCGACCTGCACTTGGTCCACGAGGTGACTAGCGCCCAGGCCTTCGAGGGGCTAAGGTTGGCGGGCCGCAAGGTAAGGCGACCGGAGCGGACGATTGCAACCCCGGACCACAACATTCCGACGACCGATCGATCGCTGCCGATTGCCGATGCGATCTCTCGGCAACAGGTCGACACGTTGCGGAATAATTGCAAGGAGTTTGGGATCCGTTTGTATGATCTCAATGATGCCCAC
This sequence comes from uncultured Pirellula sp., assembly GCA_903837255.1. Classification (GTDB taxonomy): domain Bacteria; phylum Planctomycetota; class Planctomycetia; order Pirellulales; family Pirellulaceae; genus JBKCUI01. The sequence goes on from CAILTZ010000244.1 coordinate 855, forward strand.
CAGGGGATCGTGCACATCATCGGTCCTGAGCTGGGCTATACCCAGCCTGGGATGACGATTGTCTGTGGTGATTCTCACACGGCCACACACGGTGCTTTTGGAGCGTTAGCGTTCGGTATTGGGACCAGCGAAGTCGAGCACGTTCTTGCGACTCAGACTCTTCTGCAGTATTTGCCTAAGACCTACGAACTGCGGATCGATGGCCAATTGGCACCTGGGGTGACGGCCAAGGATTTGATTTTGTATCTGATCGGAAAATTGACCACATCGGGTGGGACAGGTTATGTCTTGGAGTATACCGGCGAGGTGATCCGGGCTTTGTCGATGGAAGAGAGGATGACGGTTTGCAACATGTCGATCGAGGCCGGGGCTAGGGCCGGCATGATCGCTCCGGACCAAACCACCTTTGAGTATCTGCAAGGACGGCCCTTTGGACCGAAAGACCTTGATCGGGCTATCGAGCATTGGCGGAAACTCCCGACGGATCCAGGTGCCGATTATGATCGCGTTGATCTATATCGCGGCCAGGACATCGAGCCGCAGATTACTTGGGGGACCAATCCTGGCCAAGTCATCTCGGTCAACACGCCGATCCCATCGCCTGGAGATTTTCAAGACGAGACGGAGCGCAAGTCGACATCCGCCGCCTTGGAATACATGGGGCTCAAGTCGGGTGCCAAGTTGACCGAGACACCGATCCAGCGAGTCTTCATCGGTTCGTGCACCAACGCGCGCATCGAAGACCTTCGCGCGGCGGCCAAGGTTGTGCAGGGATACCGGGTATCGAATCAAGTCCATGCGATGGTGGTACCAGGGAGTGGACAAGTCAAAAAGCAGGCCGAAAAAGAGGGCTTGGATCGCATCTTCAAGGAAGCCGGTTTCGATTGGCGAGAGGCCGGTTGCAGCATGTGTTTGGCGATGAACCCAGACCGTCTCAACCCCGGAGAGCGCTGTGCGTCGACCTCGAACCGAAATTTTGAGGGGCGACAGGGCAAAGCTGGCCGCACTCACCTGGTTTCACCAGCGATGGCAGCGGCGGCAGCAATTGCCGGAAAATTCACCGACATTCGCGATTGGCGATACCACGCATAATAATGCCCCCGGGGCCGCCATCCATCCAAAGAAAGTAGACCATGAAACCATTCACAAAAATCACCGGGATCGCTGCTGCCATGGATCGGGCAAACGTAGATACCGACCAAATCATCCCCAAGCAGTTTCTCAAGAGGATTGAGAGATCGGGATTTGGCCAGTTCCTGTTTTTCGATTGGAGATTTTTAGAAAACGGCGATTCGAATCCTAAGTTCGAATTGAATTTGGCACGCAATGCGGGTGCCTCGATTTTGATTGCCCGTCGCAATTTTGGCAGCGGTTCGTCGCGTGAGCACGCGGTCTGGGCGATCGAGGATTTCGGGATTCGCGCGGTGATCGCCCCGTCGTTTGCGGATATCTTTTACAACAACTGTTTCAAAAACGGCGTGCTGCCGATCGCTCTGCCCGAGCAGCTTGTTGAGGACCTCTTTGCCCGTCATGCATCGACCGAGCATTACCGGCTAACAGTCGATTTGGAGCAGAATCGCGTCTACGACCAGCAAGGGTTTTCGGCGAGTTTGGAGGTTGAGCCGTTTCGGCGGCATTGCTTGCTCCATGGTCTAGATGACATCGGACTTACGCTCGAGCACGAGCCCAAGATCACGGCATACGAGCTCGCCCATCCGGCCCTGTAGGTCTGTATTACCCTGTGGCGAAAGATTGAAACGCGGGAAGAGATTGAAACACAGAGGAAACTTGGACACAGAGAGAAATACAGAGAGAAATAGCGAGAAATAGAGCATTTCCATCTGAGATCTATTTGATTCCTTGTTTTGCATTTTTTAATGCCGCTCTACGGCTTCTCTGGAGTGGGGAATTTTGAAAGGCTTGTTTTGGATTCAGGAACAACCAGAGCAAATCAAAACTCCAAATGCAACGGGGCCCACGCATGACTGAAACCCCAATGAGCGTACAAGAAGGGGGACTGGCTCTGTACTGGCAAGCACCTACGGCTGACGCCAAGCGGCACACGGTTGGCGGCCGGAGGCAGCGCAGAGATTCACACCGGGTGAAAATAGTAAGGATTGCAGCACCCAATAGTGCATAACGATGGGGAGGGAACCTACGACGATCTCGGAAGGGAATCGTGTTCGCATTGAGTAAAATCGCTCTTTGGTAAGAATCCTTTAGAAGCGTCTTATGGGTGAAAACGATCAAGTTTTGCTGGCTGGGTTCGATGGGGGATTGCGACAGGAATCTATCCTAATAGAATTGATTTTTGAACGAACCAAAGCGGGATTTTTGTTTTGAATCCGAGCCTTGGGTTACCTACGCTAAACTAGTTGGAGAATTGGGCCATGACATTGTTTGGATTGCGATTCGCCTATGCGGTGGTTTTAAGTGGTCTGTTGGTTCAGGTTGGGTTAGGGCAATTGCAGTTGCCTCAAGTGGATCCGCCATTTGGGGGAAA
>CAILTZ010000245.1 GCA_903837255.1 uncultured Pirellula sp.
AGTTCTATGAGTTTCTGCTTGAGACACCAACCTACATCCAGGGTTCGAACATGTCGGTCGTCGCGGTTTCCTGTGCGACGCTAGCTCTGTTGTTTGTGCTTTCATCGTTTCAGAAGAAAGTGAAATTGCTCAAGGTCGTTCCACCTCAATTGATTGGAGTTGTCTTTGGAGTGATTTTGGCCATTGCACTTGACCTCAAGCATCTGGATCCAAAGTTTCTAATCAGCTTGCCCGAAAAACCTTTTTCTTCAATGATGACACCAGACTTTAATGGACTTTTGTCGCGGCCGGATTTGTGGTACGCCGTGATCATGGGGGTCATTGCCTTGACGATGATCGATGGTGTTGAATCGTTAGCAACGGCCATGGCTGTCGATCGAATCGATCCATACAAGCGTCGTTCGAATCCGAATCGCGTGCTGCTTGCCATGGGCATCTGCAACATGATTTCGAGCATATTCGGTGGGCTAACGATTATCCCCGGCGGGGTAAAAAGCAAGGCGAACATCGCCTCCGGGGGACGCACTCTCTGGGCAAACTTTACCAACGCAATCTGCTTGTTGATCTATCTGTTGGTGGCTCGCGATGTGATCATGCTGATCCCCAAGGGAGCATTGGCGGGGGTTTTGATTTTCACCGGATGGAAGATGTGCGAACCGGCCATTTGGAGACATGTGGCTTTGATCGGCAAAGAACAGCTCTTTGTTTTCGCGGCAACCATTGTGGCGACCTTGGTTACCGACCTGCTCTGGGGAATCATCATCGGAACGCTTCTGACCTTGGTTTTCAACAGCGTCCTTTATCGATTCACTTTGGTATCCAACCTAGCGCTCAAGGGCGTAATGCCAAGCTATTTCAAAACCGTTGCTTGGCTCTTCTGGAATCCGATCACGGAGCATGAGGTTCGATCCTCGGAATATCGAATGGTGCTCGGCCGTCCCTTGGTGTGCTTTAACTCGTATCTGTTGTCTGAGGAACTCAGCCGGATTCCCCCCGAGATCCGTAACGTGGTGATCCATGTCGGACCCGATACGGGTTTGGTAGATCACACGGCTTGCGAGAATCTGATGTTCGAAGTCGAGGAAAACGCAGTTCCGAATCGAACCATTCGCGTCGAGGGGCTCGACCAAATGAAGCGGCTTTCAAGCTCGTATGATAGGTGTACCCACATCGCTAGGGGTCCCTAAACGTCTTTCGGTTGATCTCAAAGAGAAACCTACTTTGCCCTGCGCTGGCTTGATCAATGGGCTTGATCATGAAAAATCGCAAAACAAGCAAATAAAAAGCCGCTAGGCACGGTGGCTCTGGGGTCTCATGCGGAGCGTTTTTCTCTTGGCTGGCAAGTAGGCTCGAAGCAGCGCGTTTGCATCTTGGTAGCGATCCACCGGTCGAGGATCGATCGACCTTCGCAAGATGTCGATCAGCTCCGGTTGGACCTTACGTTTCAAGGTCGCCAGTCCCTTCGAGGGCCAATCGTAAGGCCATTCGGGGAGGATGCCGCTCAGGATCCGATAGGCAATCACTCCGATGGCAAAAACATCCGACTTGGCACTAGGTCGCCCCATGGCTTGCTCAGGGGCCATGTAGCCGACGGTGCCCGAACCCGATGCGACCATCGTGTGGACAATCGTACGCTGTGCCACTTTGGCAATCCCAAAGTCGGTCAGTTGAAGCCGTCCGTCGGACAATAGGATCAGGTTCTCTGGTTTGATGTCGCAGTGGATGATCCGATTTCGGTGAGCATAAGCGACCGCTTCGATCAATTGTTCAATATACGACAAGGCGGTGGCAAGACCGACGCGATGTTTGAGGCGTGCGGCGAGCGTTTGGGCTCCGAGGCGGCTGACGATCACAAAGCGGCCGTCGATAAAACTAGCGTCTTTGAGCCCCAGGATATTGGGATGCTCGAGCTTTGCAATCAGGCGGGCTTCGCGCTGAAATGCATCGAGCATGCTGGCCGTGACAATGAAGTGGTGAGGCATTTTCAGGGCCACGTGGACCCCTTCGATGGTATCCCAAGCTTGATAAACGGTTGCGAATCCGCCTTGGGCGAGCTTCTTCTCGATGCGGTATTTACCGATGCGACTACGGGCCCGCAGAATGTGCGAGTCGGCGATTCGTTTGGCGATAGCACCAATGTCTTGAGCAATCATAAGCCTTCCTTGGTCACCGTCGTTTATCGGCATCCCCCATGCGGAGTATTTGGAAGATTGATCACAAAGCTTCAAGTCATCCTAGATTGACACGTCGCTCTGGCTTGGATCGCTGGTCGTTGGCGGGGACTGCGAAAAGTAAGGGCATTGGAACAGAGGTTGCCGAGGGTACTTGGGCCAATGCTCTGGAGCTTTCTCTGATTGGCAAAGAAGAAAGACCGATCCTCGTCCGCTGATAATCGTCCGGTGGTCCTGGCAATTCAAGCAGACGGAGTCTTTGAGCAGCGTTTGTCTGCGTGCTAGTTCGTCGGGCGAGGGCAAATCACCTTCACTCATGCTTCGACTCGGGCGCGACCACTAGCAGCCGGCAGTTGAAACACCGAGTAGATTGCTGAGTCGTTGGCTCGGTGGTGGTCCATGCGAATTGAATGGGAATGAACCTAGAGGTTGGGAAACAAGACCCCAGGCAGGGATATCGATATCGTAATCTCCCCGGCATGGAGTTGAAGCGAGAAAACAGCCATTCATGAGGCAACACTTAGAACTTGAGCTCCAAGCCCGCATCGAATCCATGCAAGAGGATCGTCGCATCGGAGCTGGTGCTCAGCGACATGGCATTCGACAACGGCTCAGGGGCTTGGTCATCCACCGTGGCCAACCCTGATACCACCATCCATCGGTATCCACCATAGAGCCCTGCCCAGCTTCGCAGTTGATAACGGGCCCGCAGGTGAACGGTTAACGAAGCTGCTAGCGAAAGGTCTTGGTCGTCGACCGAAGCGCTACGGCCATTGCCATCGCTTGCCTGGTTTCCAGCTTGCGCGAAGTTCGCATAGAGACCACCGTCGATCGAGCCACCCAGAGCCGCCCTCTGACTTACCGGCCTCCACAACTCCATCCCGCTGGCCAAGCCAACGAGCAAATTGCTGGTGTCCAACCCATAAAGTCCCTGTCCGGTGCTGGTAGACGATCGAAGTCTATACTGCTCGCTGTAGTCGATCACCCGCAGGCCGATGGAGCTGTTGCCGATGTCGTCGGTTAACCAACGACGATTCAGTCCATACTGTCTGTAGAGAGCTCTGTGCGTTTGCTGGTGCAAGTCTGCATTTTGGAAATGGGTCAACCAGGTCGGGTCGCTCGAGCTCAGTAAGGAGTTTACGGGTCCGGACGAATCCAAAGACCGATTCCAATTGAGCGAGCCCAGATAAGTGAATTCATAACAGTCGATCGGATTGGTCATGTAGCCCACGGTGATCTCACTTGCTAGGTCTGAGCCGAAAGTCCCCAAAGGACCACCTGCTGAGAATGTCATGCTTTCGTCACCAGGCCGGCGCATTCCAACGGCAGCATATCGGCCGACCCAGCGAGGCCCAATCCAGGGTTTGGTAGAGGCCGCAGGCGTGCTTGTGGGCACTTGACTCAAGGGCTGCCAGGGGGATTCAGGCACTGTCAATTGAGGCAGGGGCGATTGAGGCAGGTTCGATTGAGGTCCTGCGACCGGCCCCAAGATTACCTGGCTCGCGGGAGCCAAAGGTGCAGATAGCTGGCTCGCGGGAGCCAAAGGTGCTGCAGCCAAGGCGGTGGTCGGCAAGGCTTGTCTTGCCGGCTCCGGCACTAGAGTTTCCGGGGGCAGAGACACGATGGGTTGAGACACCGTGGGTTGGGTTGGCTGTTCCAGGCTCCCGCGTGGACGCGGCTTGGCTCCAACAAAGCTTCCTCCAACCGGTTGGATGCCCGCGGCCACGTTGGCCTGTTCCATCAACCTCAAGTAGTCTTCAGAGGTCAGGGAGCCGGGCTGGGATTCGGGGGCAGACCGTTCAGGAAGTTGCACAACGCCAGGAAGTTGCGCGAATATCATATTGCTAGGACCTAGTGCAACGGCCCATAGGGCTATCGCATAGACCACTTGCCATCCTGGCTTGCTTGTAACCCACTCCGTTGCCATCGACCCGATTCCATTTCGAATGATCCGCACGGCAACTCCAAAACCTAACCTACCGAACCCCCGCCGTATCTCGACGTTACCGTATCTCGACGTTACCGTATCTCGACGTTACCGTATCTCGACTTGGTCGATCACAGGCACGAGCACCATCTTGCGAATCGCCTCGAGCACCTTCTTGGCTTGTTGGTTGTTTTCGGCGAAGCCCTTCACGACCAATCGACCATCGTCGGTGGGTTGTACCGTCACATCTGCATTGGGTGCAAGCCGAGTTACGATTGCTTGCATTTGCTCAAGGCTCACGCTAGCTGATTTTCCGCGAGCCCATGGGCGCTGGACGACCACTTTGACGTACATTGGCTTGTGCGATTTGCCCATCTGGACTTCGACAGTTGTTTCGCCGGTTTGATCGCCGACGATGAACAATCGATTGGCATTGCAAACGACTTGGCAAACCGAGCTGTCAACCACGTGCAATCGAGAGATGGTTCCGGTGACTTGCAAGGCGCGGATGGCTTGAGTTTCGAGGACGACTTTTTCGGCCGGTTCGATTTCATTGGCAATGACCAGTGGACCAGTGGTGATCAACACCTGGTCGCCTGGTTGGCTCAGAACCCCTTCGGTGTTGGGTTGGGTCGAACGCGACAGCTTCGAGATCGCTTGGATCTCGTCGGCGGTCGCTTCGATGTTGGGAAGAGGTACGATCGTTGGAGCAACCTCGACAGGACCGTTTGCTCTTGTGCGTGTCTCATGGGTGCTACCAGCAACCTGGTCGGCTGTTTGAGGCTTAGCTAGGTCAACGGCCGGTTCCTCTGCACTGGAAGCCTCTGCGATGGCTGGTGCATTGATTGCATCGAGAGCCCCGGACGCTTGTGACTCAGACTCCTCGAGTTGGTTCCTTTTGCCGGGGAGCGGCAAGCCTTCTTCGGGGAGAATCGACTCGGGCGTCTCGAGCATTGGAGGTCGATTGGTTTGCGTCCCAAGCTCCATCTCTAGAGCGGTAGTGATTCCGATTGCGGGCAGGTCGGCCGACGGGGTTTGGGTTTCGATGATCGATTGAACGGTCTGGGCGACCGATTCGACTCGCACCGGGATTTCGATTCCGGTCTCCGCGTACGGACTCTCTGGGCTTGGAAATGCCGGCAAAGCGAGAATTCGTTGTTGGTTGAAGTTGACTTTAACGGGAGTCTCGGCGGTGATATCTCCTGATCGAGTCACTCGGAGGTTGGCCGCATTGGTTGCTGAGGATTGCATGACAGCGCCGCTGTTAGGCTGCTCGCTGCTAGGGTTCTCAGTTAGCGAAAACTCGCTAAGTCGTACTTTGGCTCCAACGCTTCGGGATGTTGCAAAATCTTGGGAGACTTGAGGACTCGTCGCGCCATCGTGCTCCTTGGTAAGCTCGATCTTCATCGATGGGGCTTTTACCAAGCTTGGCTGGCGTGATTGAGTTGTCGCAATCGCATTGACAACTCCCGCAGGTTGTTCTGATCGATGGGTTGATTCCGATGCGTCGGATCCTGACGGTGTCTCCAGGGCCGAAGCGCTGCGAACCATGGACGGGATGTCCAAGTTCTGCGGCATTTCAATCTGCGGTTTGCGAGGCGTGATGCCAATGGCACGCCAGGGGCCGGCTTCTCGCCAGGCCCGAGGAGGCGTGCCCCGGTGCGCTTCTTGGGCCTGTGCATCGGAAGAGCTTGCTGCCCAGGCCCCGGCCAAACCGGCCAATAGTGTCCCCTGCACGAGGGCCTGATGAATCCAGGCACGACGCTCCGCACGGCGAATCGAGGAGCTACGACTTGGTTTTGTTACTCGAATCGGTTTCATCTTGCACCCCGCGAAAACAGCCTGAAAAAAGCTAGCAAAGCTCGATTTTGGGGGGACGACGAACCCCACAGGTCGGCCCCCTGGTCGGGAAGTATCGGAATGAAGGATGGTCAAGGTTTAGGGGTTTTGACGAAAGTCCGGGTTATAAGGGTCCTGCGACGTCGGCGAGCATCGGATCGTTTTTCCTCGTTGCCAGAGGTTCGCAAATCGCCCTAAATTACGATGGCTTCGATATTTACGCATTTGTACAAGCCTTGTAATGCGTTCATAATTGCCCTAGGCAAACCGGGACTGGACCCGGACAATAGAGGATTAACCATCGGTCGAAATCCGCAACGAGCACACTCCCTTTGAACACTCCAAACGAACCTGCGCGCGGCGAGCGCAACAACCGCTTTCTTGCTTGGCTTCTTTTGGGCACGGCAATCTTCTTTTTGTTTAACAGCACTCGGCAGTCTCAAGCTCTGCGCGAGCAGCAGGAACGCAAGAAGCTCGAAGATATCTCGGGGACCAAGTCGAAGCGATTGGAAGAGGCCAAAGCATTTGCGGAAAAGTTTGCTTCGGAAAATCCGAACGTCGCTGTGCCTGATAAGGCTCCTCGCAAACGATGGACGCTCGGAACGATGAATTCGGACGATGGTTACCGTTTCTTGGTAACCCTTGATAACCTTGGAGCAACCCTCGAGCGAATCGAATTGGTCGAGCAGACCGAATCTGGCCATTTTGCGTACCGCTCGTTGCAAACCAAAAACATCGCCGGATACCTGGGCTATCTTGCTGGCCAAGACCGCTCTGGCGGCGGGGTGATTGTTAACTCTGTGCCACGCGGTTCGGCCGCAGCGCTGGCCAAGGTCCAAGGTGCAGCGGGGGCCATGGTTGAAGGCCCAGCGATTGAGCCCGGAGACGTACTGGTCGGATGGGAGGGGCTCGAAGGCCCCGCGAACATCTACCAGCTCAATAAAATATTGTCCAAGTCCAAGCCTGGCCAGGAGCTGCGTTTGAAGGTCGAGCGGCAAGGAGATTCTTCGAATCCTCAGACGCTGGTTGCCAAGCTGACCGAGCAGCCCGTGGCGGTCCTTCGATCCGAAGACGACTTTCCGATCGAAGGAGTTGTG
>CAILTZ010000246.1 GCA_903837255.1 uncultured Pirellula sp.
ATTCGCCTGTCGATTCGCCAATCGATACCAACCTCTTGCTGTCCTTGTTCTCCAGCAGATAAGGTTTTTGCATGTTGCTGCTCTTGATCGGTTTGCGACTGGTATGACCTGCTATCACCAGCAGATCTTCATCGCCATCAAGATCCAGGTCCCCGAACGCTGTCCCCCATCCAACCACGGCTTGGCCCAAGGCCATGAGCCCCGAGGAACGCGTGCCGAGCGCGAAGTACTGCTTGCCCTGATTGAGGTACAACTCGCAGTATTCATTCTGATAGTTGGTAACCAACAAATCGGGCTTGAGATTGCCGTCGAAGTCGCCGAGTGCCAAGCCCATGCTGCCATCGACGATCGAACGGGACCCCAAAGCGGTCCCGGACTGAGCTCCGATCTCTTTAAAATTTAAATCGCCTTGATTGTCCAAAAGCATATTGGGGTCTTCGTCGTTCGAGACATATAGATCGGTGTCCCCGTCGTGGTCCAGGTCGCCGGCGATCACGCCAATGCCTCGATACTGAAACTGCTTGAGGAATTCCGATCGATCTTCAAAAACTCCGTCCCCGCGATTGATCCATAGCTCATCGGATTCCCCGACGTAATCGGCCGGTGCGCATCGATCGAGCTCGCCGGTGTTGTTGGTGCAGCGTTTATCGCTCTGGGGGCTCCACACGCCATAGTGGGCGATGTACAGATCCAGATCCCCATCGTTCTGGGCGTCGAACCAAGCTGCCGAGGAGCTCCAACCCTGATGCGAAAAACCGGCAATTCGAGTCGCATCCTCAAAGGTGCCATCGCCGAGATTGCGCAAGAGCTGCTGTCCACCATAGCCGGTGATAAAAATATCGGAGAAACCATCCGAGTCGTAATCTCCGACCGCTACGCCAAACGAATAGCAAACTCCCGCTTGAACGCACGCTTGGACGGCCACCGGTGCAAAGAGTTGTTGATCACTCTGCCGATACAGTCCGTTAGGTACCATGATCGGTCGCTTGCTCGAATCAAGCAGTCCACCACCTGGGAGAAACAGATCCCATCGGCCATCGCGGTCAAAGTCGATCCAACCGACCCCACCACCATTGGATTCGATCATGGCAACAAGCCAAAGAGATTCTCCATTCCGATAGCGAAAATCGATCCCACTTTCCTTGGCAACGCTCGAGAACTTCATGCCTACGGTCGGCGAAAACCCAGATGCGGCACTTGCATCGGAGCTCTTGAGAGCTTCCGAACGCTTGGAATCGCAACCTTGGACCAAAGCCAGAATCATCGCTGCGAGGATCGCCCATGATAAACAGACCAAAGAACTGCGGGGCAAGTGCATGGTGGGCAAGTGCATGGTCGGCAAAGCCTTATGGTTGCGTTGCCGTCGCTGGCGAGGGTTCCATCGACTCCAAAATCGCTTGTTGGATTTGACGTATCATGCGGCGATGGTTTTCGGCGACTTGCAGGTTGCCTTCCTTTTCGTAGTAAGCTGCCAAGAGCTCTTGGGTCTTCATGTCGAAAGGGTTGGTGCGAGAGGCGATTTGAATGTATCCGACACCACCTGAGGGATCCAAATAGTTCATCATCAATTCACCCATGTCGCGCCGCAGCTCGAGGTTGCTCGGCTCGGTCGCCATGCGTTCGATCATCTGATCGACCTGTGGACGACGGTTTTGGCTCTCGGCTGCTTTGGCAAAGTATTTCTCGCTCTCGGCAGTCTCGCCGAGTTTAGCCAAACTACGGGCTCTGAGTTGCAGATAAGGCATCGCATCAGGCCAACGCTTAAGCAAGATCGCGGCCTGCTCGTTGGCTTCCTTGGCCATGTCGGCCTCCAAATTCGTTTCGCATACCAACGCCAGCTCAGGGCTCGGCAGTTTCGTAATGTCCGGGAGCTTCTTGAGTTGCTCGGAGGCTTGGTCGGCAAAACCCAAATTCAGTAGCGATCGAGCGTAACCGGTGATCACCTCAGGCGAGTCATGCCCGTTGTCAACGAGCCACTTGAAGGTGTCCCGAGCTTCTTCAAAGTTCGCTTTTTCTAGATAGACTTCGGCCAACTCTTGGCGAGCTCGCGAGTCCTGGGGATCGAGTTCGATCGCCCTCTTGAACGATTGCAAAGCGGAGTCAAGATCGTAGATGACCGTGTTGTAAACCCCTTGCCAAAAGGCAGCTTTGGGATCCTTGTCATACAACTCACTCCAAAGCCGCAGCGCTTGACTTGCCGCAGGGTGATCCCCTTGGTTGAGAAATCCTTGGACCAAGGCTCCGAGCACCTCTCCGCCATCGGCTTTGTAAAGCACCAATAGCGGGCCGAGATTGTCTTTGACTTTGCTGGGTACCCCGGCCGCAGATTCCAAAAGCAGCAGCGGACTCGACGCCTGAACGCTGGGCAAGCCTTTGGCTGCCATCTCGTCGACCAAACGATTAACCCGTGCGCGATCCCCTAACTTGCGATACCCCTCGGCTCGTAGCCAACTCCAACCCGAGGGGTTGAACATCCAGGGAGCCCAGGTATCCAAGCGGTCAATCCCTTTGGCAGGTGCGTTCCTTTGGTAAATCAACTCGCGCGATGAACGGTCCACCCAAAAGTACATTCCAACCCAGAGGGCGGCAATCAACGGGGCCGCTAGCAGGGCAAGCAGACCGATCCGGATCGCCCCGGACCGCTTGGGCTGGCTATTCATGTGAGGATCCCTGCGGACAATAAGCCCAGAAAATACTGGCAAAACGAGTAGAAAAGGTCCAGAAAAGGCACCGACAGGCAAAAAACTGGACCGATCCGCTGTGGGAAACGCCAATCCCCGTCCGAAAAAGGAAATATAACGCAAAATCGGCTTGAAAGGAATTCGTTCCAAAGATAAGCTTTTCGCCCTCTAGGTTTGAGCCAAATCGGCTGATTTTTTTCCACGGGTGTGATCCAAAATGACCTTAGACAAAAGCCTAAAAGTACGTGCCGGCGCGATCAAGTCGCGGAACGTCATGACCCGTGCAGAGCGTATCAAACGCCTCCAAGACCTCGACAAATGGTCGGACGATTCGGTCGTCGTGGGGATGGCCAAAGTGCGTGTTCCCAAGGTCTCCTTGAAGAAAAAGAAGAAGGTAAAGAAGGAAGACGAAGCCGACGACAAGAAGAAAAAGAAGAAGTAACAGGTTTCTCCGGATCCCTGATTTTCCAATCACCCAACGCAGCCGGCAGACCATCGTTTGTCGGCTCGTTTTGTTTTTGCCGCCCCGCTTTTGACCCACTCCATGCAACGATTGACCTGTTTCCTAAGCGGACGCGTTCAGGGCGTCGGCATGCGATACACCGTTCATGATCTGGCTAGAAACCACCCAGTCAGCGGCTTCGTCGAAAACCTCGACGACGGACGTGTGCGAATCGTTATCGAGGGTCCACCCGATGTGCTCAATCAACTGCTGGATCGATTGCTGGAGATCGCACCCGGACACATCCATCAACTCGATCGATTCCAAAGCCAAGCATCCGGCGAATTTCAGCAATTCGTCATCAGACGCTAAAACACCCGACCCTAACGGGCAACGCTTCCGTCTAGGATCGCTCGATCCAATCTGCTAACATCCACCTAGCTTCAACGTCGATATTTGGTCGAGATTTGATCGAACTTCTCCTAGTCTAAGGGTGCACGCAGATGAAATTCACTCGAGCTCTAACTCGGATCGCATTGGCTTTTTTCAGTTGCTCGATCCCGGGTTTGGCGACGAGCTCAGCGTTGCTAGCCCAAGGCGTCTTACCCGTGCCCAATAGCTCTCTGCCGCCTAGCTCTCTGCCCGCACTTAGTCCCCCACTGCCGCCGGCTTACTATCCGGCGTCCGAGACATCCGTTTCGATGCTCATCAGCGGTTTGCTCTCGGAGTACCAAGCCTCCCAAGACGAGGATCGCAAGAAACAGATCGTCGAGAAGATCACCCAACTGGTCCAAAAACAGTTTGATCAAACCCACAGCATGCACCAGCAGGAAATCAAGACTCTCGAAACGCTGCTGGCTCAGAAAAAGAAACAGTTCGAAAAACGCGAGGCCATCAAGGACAAGATCGTGACCGATCGCGTCGCCGCTCTGGTTCAGAAAGCCGACGGAACCGATTGGGAATACGAAGGCCAGCCGTTTCCATCGGGCTACGCACTTCCAGCAATGACACCTGCATGGGCTCCTGCATGGGCTCCTGTTGGGAACGCTCCAGCGAGCTACCCATCGCAACCGGCTTATCCAATCTATTCGTCGCCGGCGGGAGTCCCGCCGACGACCCAGCCCCCTGCTGGTCTAATCCCACCAGCTTCGCCTGTCGCCCCACCCATCAGTCAGTTCCCGTTCGGCCCTGCCGCCCATGGCCCGGCAGCCAATGGGCCAGCCTCAGGTGCCCAAGTGCTCTTCGGAGCCCAGACGGCCGATCTGCCGACTCCCACCCAAGTCCCGACTCCCGCCCAGTTCCCAGGCCAAACCGTGGGTGAATACCCCAAGGCCCGAGTCAGCTACGAAGACTTTAAGGAACTTGTTGCCCAGGTCGAACCCCATCGCAGCGCGCGCGTCTTAAGCTTGGATCAGTTCCTCCAGATGAGCAAACAGCCCAACGTCATCGTTCTCGATACGCGATCCGCGTTTCGTTATGAGCGGATTCACATCCAGGGTGCCAAGCACTTGAGTTTTACCGACTTTACCCAAGCCAACCTTGCCAACGTGATCCCCACACCTGAGACCACGGTCTTGATCTATTGCAACAACAACTTCGACGGCAACCAAGTCGATTTCGCATCGAAGTCCGCGCCGGCTCGACCAAGCAGCAATCGCGGCCTGGGATCCCAAGTAGCATCGCAAGAAAAACCGGTCCAACTGGCGCTCAATGTCCCGACTTACATCAACCTCTACGGCTATGGCTACCAGAACGTCTATGAACTCGGTGAGCTGGTCAAGGTGACCGACCCGAGGATTCAATTCGAAGGCACGATGGTGGGCAAAAATAAATGATCAGGGGATTTTAGCTATCAGCGAATATTAGCGTCCATCAGCGGTTTAAATCTTGGACCGCTGATGGAACGCTGATGGAACAGCCAAGCGGTCCGGTAGTGGATCTTGCCGTAGGGTGGGTGGACCGTACTTTGCCGCGCAACCCACCATCGCGAACGTGGGATAGGCTTCTAGCCTGTCCGCTTTCAGGAGAGAAAGTGTGGTACCTATGGGGATCTTCGAAGCGATGTCATGAAGAGGTTGACAGGCTGGAAGCCAATAGTGTTCGGCACAGAATTTG
>CAILTZ010000247.1 GCA_903837255.1 uncultured Pirellula sp.
CATCATGGCTGAGAAAGGAAGATCGATTCCTTTTTCATTGGCGGTGAACAGAGGATGGCTCGCGAGTCGCAATGCGTCGGCAAACGCCAGGAACGAACCGCGACCTTCTCCGCGACGATCCTCACCGTATGTCCGATTGCCACTTCCCATAAGAGACGTCCCCAGCAATGCTCCCTCGTCCGAGCGTTCCTTGTTGTGTGGCAATCCCAACGCATGTCCGAGTTCATGGCAAACACCCCCAACAAAAATGCTGTTGTAGCGACCCACAGAGATGCGGCCGTATTGACCGTCTCGCAACATCGGCTGTTTCGCGGAGAGCAACCGCGAATCCAGAAGGATCGAATCGACTTGCCAAGCCGTACCGGTCCGCAGTCCTCCGGTCGCATAGTAAGGGCTGTTTTGCGTCATCACTCGAGATGTTTCGTCCCAATTGCTCATGTTGCAGAACAGAACAATCGTTTCCTTGTCGGCATCGATCCCTGCATCTTTGAGGACTGAGAGGCACTCGTTTCGAATCTTGTAACCGCTATCGACGTTGTATCTGTTGTACGGCTCCGCACCTCGCACCAAATGCACGCGAAGAGTTCCGTCGTTGCTCTTATCCAAAGAAAACGTTCTCTCACCAAAACCGATTCGATTCATTTCAGAGCGAAAGAAAGATTGGATGTCTGTGAGGACACGGTCGAGGCGTTCCCGGTACTCAGGCAATGGATCCCGGTCGCTTGGTGTCCAATAGACAATATGAAGAGTCCGTTTCGAGGGGACCGGGTCCATGGCGAGGTATTTTTCGCGAATCCGAATCGCCTCGGCAGCCTGGGATGGCAGCAATGCGATGCGGTCCTCCGAGGCTGTATCTTTCTCCTCGAATCCAGGTGATTGCACTGCATACGCAACCGTTGACCAGAGAACTAATTGGGTCACAAAAAAATAGGCCAAAAGGCACAGAAAGCGAATCGGAATAGCTCGATCGTTGATCATCTTGACCCTCAACTCCCATCCCCGTGCTCTATTGTTCACGGATGTCAGGCTCTATTTCAATCCATTAAATACACCACAGCGACGCCTCGCTCGGAGTCCAAAATCCCGGCCAAGAGCACTCCGGTGATCGCTTCGGAGTCCCCGATCCTGTAGATCGATACGCAACGGATATGTGGCGAATCGAACACACCCTTCAGAGCCCCCTCAGCCCCCTGAGGGTCATCATGATTCTCGGTCAGTTGCGAAGCGGCCAGGGCCGTGGCTGCATCTTTCAGATCGCGAAGCTCAACGAGGATGTCCCCGGACACCTCGTCTGCGCGGCGGTATACGAGCCCCCAAGTTTTCGTCCAGTTCTCCTCGCCGAGCGATTCCCAAGCATCACCGGCGAAGTATTTGTACTTGGACTTGGCGAACTCGTCGAGTTGTTCGATACCGATCGCTGTGTCGCTTTGAAAGACAGCAGCACCTAGTGTTTTTTGCGACGGTTTACCGAAGAAATTCTCCAAGCCTTGGATGGCTTTGGTCAAATCGTCGCTGGACATTCACTAGTCTTTCCACTGATAAAGACAAAGGGACTTTTGGGTTCGGATCACAACATCTGAGCCGGCGATCGCAAGGTGCGCCCAAGATTCCTCGTCGGTTATCTTGAGCTCGCCGAGCATAGTGTACTCTGCTGGATTGTGGGCGATCAATCGGATCTTCCCGGCTTGGTCCAAGGCCAAGATCTTTTCACCGTTGCTGACCATGCTCCAGTATTCCCCGTAAGGGCGGGTGATCCAAGCCTCTTTCCCTTCCTTGAGGTCGATGCATGCAAACCGCTTGTTCCGGAGGTGCATGTACAGGTAGTGGTCGATGACGACCGGTGAGGACATATAGCCTTCGACTTTGTTCTCCCATCGGGTATTCGTCGCACCGGACTGAATGTCCAGGAGCAGGGAGCGTCCTCCGTAGCTGCTGGTAAAGACCCCGTTGTCCCAAACGGTTGGGGTCAGAATGTTCATCCCTCGGAACGACTCGATATTCTTGCTCCAGAGTTTCGAGCCACTTTCCAGGTCGACACCGGCAAGGTAGGATCGCGTCTGCGCTAGCAATTGACGTTTTCCATCGACAGTTGCGATCACGGGTGACGAGAATGCGCCGCTAGACATAATATCGCCGTTGTCTCCGAGTGCCGACCAAACAATCGAACCATCCTTCTTGTTGAGCTTATGCAGGCCCTTGCCAGCTTGGACATAGATAAAATCACCGTCGATCAGTGGCGAACATGCCATCCCAAAGTCGGGGACTTTGCCGAATTCATGGCCAAAGTCCATTCGCCATTTTTCTTCACCGGTTTGGCAATCGAGAGCCACTAGGACATCGCGAATCCCACCGACAAAAAGAGTTTCTCCATCAGAGGCGGGGGTCGAGCGAATCCAGCTACCGTTTCTGGCTGCGAAGAACGGGACCTTCATCGAACCTTCCCACTCCTTGTTCCATCGCGTTTCACCCGTTCGGCGATCGACGCAGGTGACACGTTCCTTGCCACCGACCGATTCGGTGGTGAAGACCGAGCTGGTGGTAACGATTGGCCCAGAGTAGCTATCGCCAAAAGGGACCGACCAGACTTG
The DNA here is from genome assembly GCA_903837255.1 of uncultured Pirellula sp. Classification (GTDB taxonomy): domain Bacteria; phylum Planctomycetota; class Planctomycetia; order Pirellulales; family Pirellulaceae; genus JBKCUI01. Next base: position 2,589 of record CAILTZ010000247.1, read on the forward strand.
TTTGAAGTTCCCCTCAGTGAGTGTATTGGGCCACGACCGATCGTTGACCAAACTATCTCGGGAGCTACCTCGCCAACTGAGCCATTGTTCGTTGTCCTCTGCGTGAACCTTCTGGCTTGCAAGCAACCCGGCTCCGAGAGCCATCGATGCGCTGGCTAGGACCAAGGACTTACCAAAAAGCCGTCGGGAGGTTGGACGGATGGGGTTATTCGTGTTCAGTGGGTGGGACATAAAGCACCTGCCTTGGTCAATAAAATCTGTGAGGGCACCATCGGGGCCAGAAACCTACGAAAAAACAATTTAGATTATGATAACCTGCCGCCAACCCCCCATTTTGGCTTGCATTTAACTGGTGAACTCGTACACCGACGCCCAAGGAACCCTGTCCATGCACCGCTTCGATACTAAATAGCTCCACATCATCTCAGGTGCGCTCGGAGCCTGCCACCGGACTCGTCCGGTTGAGTTATTTCGACTACTTGTGCAAAAGCTTCTCGACCTCAGGGACCTTCAAACGAACACTGAGAATGTACGGGGATTGGTCTTTCTCCCAGTGTCCGTAGGTGGTTGTTACCACAGTGCCATCTGGGAGGACCTCGACGCCTGGATAAGCACAATCGCCACTCTTGTAGTTTTTCTTGAGCAAGATACGAAAGTCCCCCGGGGTGCCATTGACCAAGTCGTCGTAATGGCCCACCCAGGCCACCCAACTGTTTGCTGTTGGACTGGTATTGCCCTGGCTGGGGATATCCCGAAACGAGATAAAGAGTCGCCCGTCAGGAAGGTACTGAGCCGTATGCCGATCTCCGGTCAAGGCATTGGGCAAGGGGCGTGGCTGGGTCCAGGTGGCCATCTCATCGCTGCTGAAAATAATGTGCGAATTGGCTTTCCTCCGGTTCTCGCGCAGAAGCACCGCAATGAACTTTTTGTCCGGTGAAAAAACAGCCCCCGGTTCGCAAAGATGCACCTCGGAGGAAACATAAATGGGGGCCGGGTCAGACCAGTTATCCCCTGCATCGCTGGTGGTTGTCTGGTAAAGAGTAAAACGCCCGCGTACCGGATTGGGCCTGGGATGAATGTATCGACCATCGTCATGGAAAAGTGCTGTATAGCTGCCAGGCTTGGAGAGAACCGGGACGACTGACGCCATGGTGACGATCCCACCGAAACCGCCGATCGGTGCAAGCTCTGTCCAGCTCAATCCGTCATCGTCGCTGATCGATTGGCGAACAGGATGGAGTCCGCTAAACAAGAGGATTCGCTTTTTGCCATCTTTCGTCAACACGCGATGGATGGTGGGTGTTTCTTTCGAAGTTTCCCAGTTCTTCGGGGTGGGCAGATGGTCTGACCAACTCATCCCACCGTCGCTGCTTCGCTTGTAAAGGATGGCACCTTTGCCGTGCCCCTTAGGATAAACACACAGGATCGTCTTGCCATCTTCGAGTAGCAGAGTCGTGGGATGGCCAAGATACTGGCCGGGTTGGCGATCGACGACGACTTGCAAGTCGCTCCGGTTGTCCAAATCGATCGTCGGGACTTCGACGTCTCCTGCCAAGTTCCAACTGCCTGCCGATAGCAGCCAAATCGCTATTCCCAATAAAACTTGCTGGTAATGAGCGGAGCGGAATAATTGCAGCGATGGTCGATTCATGATAATGTTTTGGTTCAGCAGAAAGTGTGTTGTGTTTACCAAATGATAACAGATTGCTAGTCGCCAAATACCTCTACGGATCCTTGGCCAGTTCAACGCGATTTCCCCCGGATCGTTTGGCATCGTACAACGCCTGATCGGCTCGGCCTAGCCATTGCTCGATCGTTTCACTCCCATTTCGCCTAGCTATTCCAACACTGCAACCGATCCCGATGGATTCCTGATCAACGATCAACGGAGTTCTCTGGAGCGACTCGACGAATCTCTGAAGTGGCCCAATCAACGCTTTATCGGATTGATACGAGAGCAACGCGAACTCCTCGCCACCGATCCGCGCGGTGCTCTCTCCAGTGGATTCAGCGAACGACTCCACGAGTCGTTTGGCGAAAGATTGCAACACGCGATCTCCAGTCATGTGCCCATAGCGATCATTGATCTGTTTGAACTGATCCAAATCCATCACCGCTAGGGTTAAATGACCGGTTGATCCCGGACCGACCAACATCCCTCGGTCCGCGCTTGCGACTGACTCACGCACAACGCGATCCCATCCTCGGCGATTGAGAAGTCCGGTCAAAAAATCGTGGAACGCGAGAACTTCGTTTTCCCGAGCAATCTTCAACTGATGTTCGAGGTTCTTATTGGTTCGATACAGGAAATAACAGAGGGCTCCAAGCCAAAGGGCGATGGTGCCCAGGCCGAGCGTCAGCAGTTGGTTCCCTGGCATGCTCATGGTAGAGTAATTCCAATGCTGACTAAGTCAGTCCGCCAAAGCGGCGGTCTCGTTGGACGAATTCAGAAACAGCTTCGCAGAGCTCCGGTTTACCGAACTCAGGCCAGGCTTTCGGGGTGATCCAGATCTCGCTGTAACTGATCTGCCAGAGCAAAAAATTGCTGATCCTCAGTTCGCCGCTTGTCCGAATCAGCAGGTCCGGGTCAGGCAGATTTCGAGTGTACAAATGCTCGGAGATTGTCGACTCACTGATCGCATCTGCACTGAGCTTACCCTCGGCCACCTCGCGAGAGATCTCTCGAACCGCGTCGACGATCTCTTGCCGTGCACCGTAGTTGATCGCCAAAACTAGTGTCTGCTTAGTCCCACCCTTGCTGCGCTCGATGGCCTCGTCCATCACATCGAGAACATCTTTGCTCAACCCATCGCGCCTGCCGATGACCATCAACCGCACGCTGTTGTCGATGAGGCGTTTGGTTTGATTCATCAGATAGGTCTTGAGCAGACCCATCAGGAAGTCGAGTTCATCCTTGGGACGCTTCCAGTTCTCATGCGAAAAGCAGTATAGAGTCAAGTAAGGGATGCCCAGTTCGCCGCAGGCTGTGAGGACTTCTTCGACGGACTTTGCACCTTGGCGATGCCCCTCGATCCTGGGCAGTCCGCGGGACCGGGCCCAGCGTCCGTTTCCATCCATGATGATGGCGACGTGTTTAGGAAGTCGATCGGGGTCGATCGATTGGAGGGATTCCGCTTTGTTTTCGCCCCGTTTTTTTCGACCGAAGAACGCCATCGATGGGACCTTGTGCAACGAACTACATTAAAAAGATCGTCTGCTCACGGTCTGGGCCAACCGACAAGACTCCCAAGGGAATGGAAACCAGTTCGGAAATCCGATCCATGTATTTCCTAGCGTTGCTGGGAAAATCCTCTATCGATCGAACTTTGGTGACATCCTGATTCCAGCCGGGCAATGTTTCGTAAATCGGCTTGCACCTTCGAAGCGTGTCGGCTTGGCTCGGAAGCCGATCGATGCGTTGGCCATCGAGTTCGTAAGCCACACAGACCTTGAGTTCATCGAAGTGGCTTAAAACGTCGAGCATCATCAGGGACAAATAATTTGCACCGCTCAGGCGTGCCGTGTAACGAACAGCAACCGCATCGAACCATCCGCAACGGCGAGGCCGTCCGGTGGTGGTTCCATACTCTCGGCCGATTTCACGAATCTTGTTGCCGGTTTCATCGAGCAATTCGGTCGGGAACGGGCCACCTCCGACTCGGGTCGAATAGGCCTTGGCCACCCCGATCATTCGATCGATCGAACTGGGAGGAATTCCCGAGCCACTCGATACGCCGACACCCGAGGAATTACTACTTGTTACAAAAGGAAACGTCCCGTGGTCGATGTCCAGCAAGGATCCTTGGGCCCCCTCCATGAGCAGCTTTTTGCCCTCATCGAGCTGGTCGTGCAGGAAGTAAGTCGTATCGCAGATCATGCTACCGAGGGCTTCGGCCCAACCGCGACATAGAGAGGTGATTTTTTCCGCATCGAGTTGGGCGATATCCTCGGGACTGGCCAGGGGTGCCAGGAGCGATCGTTTCGCGTGGACGATTTCGCTGATACGGCTGGACAACTGTGGGCTGACCAAATCGGCCATGCGTATCGCATGCGTGCGGCCGACTTTGTCTCGGTAGCAGGGCCCGATGCCACGATTGGTCGTCCCGATACTCTCGCCACTGACGACGGTTTTATTGATAGCGCGATCCTCGATCATGTGCCAAGGCATTACGACGTGGGCACGCTCGCTGATCATCAGGTTGCGTCGAGGATGAATGCCACGGGATTCCAGGCCGGAGAGTTCCTGGATCAGCATGTTAGGTTCGATGACGACCCCTGGGCAGATGACATTCTGTATCTGGCTAGAGAGGATCCCGGATGGGACATGGTGAAGTTTATAGACCTCTTTGCCGGTCACCACGGTATGGCCCGCGTTCGCACCACCTTGGTAACGCACCACCACATCGTAGTTAGGGGCCAGAAGGTCAACGAGTTTCCCTTTGGCTTCGTCCCCCCATTGAAGGCCGATTACGCAAGTCGCTGGCACAGATTATTCCCGTCAAAAAGTGAACCGAAAAGTTCTAGAGTCTATGGCCCGGAACCTGAAAGAGTCAAGGCTTAACCGCTACGACTTAACCACTACGGCTCAGCTGCGGCCACCTTCGCAGCAGGTCTCGCAGATGCGGTGACATCGAGTGCATTGGAATTTCGACCGTATTTCGATGAGCCTGCCGCTACAGACTGGGCAACAGGGAATATTGGTCAAATCCGAGCCGATCGTTTCGCTGACAAACCCTCTATCCGCCCCAGAAACAGTCTGGTTACTTCCTGGACGCGAAGAAATCGATTGTGCCGATGGGGTGTTTTGCTGGGTCATACTCTGATGCTGATTCCTTCCAATCGCGTCCTAGTCGACCTTTTGTAGACCCGGATTCCGATTACGATATTCCATGACGACCGGTTCGTCGATCACCCATCGACAGGCCAAATGCGGTCAAAATCGGAGTTTCTAAGTTTTTGTTCCCCTCGGTTTTCCATTATACTATGGCTTCAAAACCGTCCGCCGAAAAGCACACGACCGATTCATTCCCCCATGGGGATCGCGATACCCACGGACCATCGGCCAAGGCCTTTGCCCTTTGGTTGCGACTCGTGTTCTCGGTGCTTTTGTTGGTCCACTTTGGGTTGATCGCTTTGGTCTACTTCTCGAACAATAGCCTTCATCGAACGCCATTGGCCGACGAAGCTCTCCAAAAATGTCAGCCTTATCTCATCGGCATGGGTTGGTATACCGAACTCTTACCGATGTCGATGGTAGGTTCCGAGTCGTACGATAAACCGGTAGCGTTCGAGTATCGTAGCGATGCCAAGAGTCGAATTTGGACATCCTGGATTGAGTCGGATTCCTCCGACTCACGCTGGAAACGACTAGGGCAATTGGCCGGTGCACTTGCAGCCAACGAAGACGACGAGGGTCTAGGGCAAATCGCTCTTTCGTTGGTCAAGCGAGCACGGCGCGAGGGGATCGAATTCGAGCAACTTCGAATCGTCGCCAAGGAACCCGAGGCACAAAGGCCTGTATTGCTTTACCAAGCGACCGTCGTCCCCCTGGCCAGTGGCGAACTGACTCTGGTGCCTACGATCGATGCTACCCGAACGGTCCCAGTATCCAAATCCGCTGTCGGCGGGAACGTCAGCTCCCCTGGAGCGAACCCAACTCCATAGGAAATATCGCTTGCAACGAACCGCCGCAATGAATGTCGCTCGATCGATCGGGGAACTTCCTCGAATCTGGAATGCGTTTTGGTTTGCGCCTGCAGACATGTCCGCGATCCTCCGCGTGCGGCAATCTTTCGGGATCTTGGTCGCTTTGCAATTCGCATGGTATCTACTTTGGGTCCCCGATTGGCTCTCGAGAGATGGATGGTTGGATATCGATGCAGGCCGCTATTTCATCGGAGCGGGGATGCCCGGTACTGGAAGCCAGTACCGTTGGTCGATCTTGTATTGGTTGACAAGTCCGTCCGCAGCGCAACTTGTCTGCCTAATGGGCCTGCTGGCAGGTGCGCTGATGCTCTTTGGAATCGGGGGGCGGTTAGCCCCCCTTGGTGCGTGGACTTGCATGATGATGGTCCATCATCGGGCTCCGTGGTTGACAATGCCTTCGGAGGTCCTGGCATCTGCTGGACTTTTGTATTTGGCTATGGCTCCGGGATCGGCCAGTGCAAGGTCGGCCAGTGCAAGGTCAGCCAGTGAAAATTCATCGACTACGAGCGTCCTGGCGAACGTCGCGCTTCGGTGCTTACAAGTCCACTGGTTGCTATGGATTGGATGGTCTCTTGCAAGCATGCTTCAGCAGACTTCATGGTGGGATGGGACAGCGATCGGGATACTCTCCGAGCAGGGAAACACTTGGCTGGGCAAGCTCACCAGGACCGGTTGGACCAGTCAGATCCTAGGATTTCTGACGATCTTGCTGCACGTTGCAAGCGGGTTTTGTCTCTGCAATCGAAACCTGCGAGGACTTGGGATTCTGCTCACGGCCATGCTTGGGGTCGGTTACCTCCTGCTGACCCGGGAAGCCTTGCTGGGCCTGACCGCATGCTGTTACGCAATGGCCTTTGTACCTTACAACGGCACCGATAAAATCTGATACAATTCCTCGATTCTTTTAGTCCGAGCGGAAGTGTCCGTAATTACCAATGAATACTGACGAAAACAATCATCCAATCCAGCGCCGAGAGATGCTCGTCGCAACGGCGGCAGCCATCGCGGTAGGCCCCATTTCGATTCTCACTGCCGACGCACAGGCAAATCTAATAGGAGTTTCAAAATTGAAGTACTGTTTGAACACCAGCACCATTCACGGGGAGGTCATTCCGATCGTCGATCAAGTCACGATCGCGCAAAAGGCCGGATACGATTCGATAGAAATCTGGCTTAGAGATGTCGACAAGTACACTTCGGGCGGGGGAAGTTTATCGGATTTGCGCAAGCGGATCAGCGACGCTGGACTGAGCCTCGAAAGCGCAATTGCCTTTGCACCCTGGATTTTGACGGACCTGGACGCTCACAAAAAGGCCTTGGAGCAAGCCAAGAAGGAGATGGAGATCGTCGTCGCGTTGGGGGGCAAGCGAATAGCGGCTCCACCTGCCGGAGCCGTCGATGGCGAGCTGCTGAACTTGGACACCTCGGGCGAACGTTATCGAGCCCTTTTGGAACTCGGACGGAGCGTCGGCTGCCTACCGATGCTCGAAGTTTGGGGCTTTTCGAAGAATTTATCCAAGCTATCGGAGGTCTTGCATGTCGCTGCTGCGGCTCAGCATCCAGATGCTTGTGTGCTGCCAGATGTTTACCATCTGTACAAGGGTGGCTCGAACTTCAACGATCTGGGATTGCTCTCTGGGACCAAGATCCACGTTTTCCACATGAACGACTATCCCGAGATGCCTCGGGACAAGATCAGCGATGCGGATCGCGTATACCCTGGCGATGGGATTGCACCGATTGACAAGGTCCTCAAGACGGTCATGGCAAGCGGCTTTAACGGGGTACTTTCTTTGGAGCTGTTCAATCGTGAGTATTGGAAGCTCGATCCGCTTGA
>CAILTZ010000248.1 GCA_903837255.1 uncultured Pirellula sp.
AGGCGAGAGGCGAGAGGCGAGAGGCGAGAGGCTTTTCGATTGCGGTTCTTTCGACCCCAGTTTAACAAGAGAGCACCCGTTGCCCAACACGCCATCGATGTCGGTTCGGGTACCGCCCTCTTGCTCCAATGGGGCTTAAACAGCCGAGCTATCTTTTCGCCCGCCATTTTTTTGCCCGCCATTTTTTTGCCCCGCCATCTTTTTGCCCCGCCATTTTTTTGCCTATTGCAGCAACGCGGCATAGCCAACCGTTGTCCTCGATCAGGGAATCTCGGCGGCTATGATCCGACACGATGCTTCTTGCCGAACGATGATTTCATTCCCACGCAGCCGAAAGCTGCTCATGGTACAATCGATCCAAACCGGCCCCCAACATCCTCTCCTAGCCTCCTAGCAAACGTTCAACATAACATGAGACTAGCTATTTTCCTTGTGCTCACACTCTCGACCCATGTAGCTCTGGTGGCTACTGCCAGGGCGCAAGACTCTGCTGTGACCTCTGTCGCCAGACAACCCTTGGAGGCGTCGGCCAAACGTTTACGCGAAGCGATGCGGTTCCTGGGTGAACCGTTCTCGGATTCGATCGAGCGGACTTTCGCAGAACTCGAGAACCAGACCGAGGATTCGGCCGTTGTAGCACAGATCCAAAAAACACTCGACCCCCTTTGCTTGGCCGTCATAAGCATCAATCCTGAGAGCCGTGTGAAAGTCGCCGCCGGGGCCGGAAACCCAACCTTGATTGAAAAAGGCTGGCGCACGTTCCTGGTCAAAGTCATCAACGAAGCTGGAGTGACCGCACCGCTACGCTGCTCGAGCCCCCAAGCTCAAAGTATGGTGCGCCAAAGCACCTCGTCGGCCGAGCCCGAACTGAAAATCTCTCCGGCCGAGTCGGCACGACGATGGCTCGATATCGCTATGCCGGTCCAAGAGCCAATGCTCGCCAACCTCTCGGGGCTGAAGGTCGAGTATCGAATCGTTCAACTCTACAGCCGTGACTCTGGACCGCTCGAAGCCACCTTGGCTTTCGACGTCGGCCAAGGAACCCAAGATCTCGGGTTCCGAAGCGAACTGCCGATCCTCTTCCGTGCCTTGCCCAGCCAAGCCGTATCGCTACAAATTCGGGACCATGACGGCAAGAAAACCACTTGTGCATTGCTGATCCAAGACGCCCGGGGAAGGGTCTACCCGAATCCCGCCCGCCGTTTGGCCCCAGACTTGTTCTTTCACCCACAGGTCTATCGGGCCGACGGTGAGACGGTCACCTTACCGACTGGCAAATACAACGTCACCGCGTCACGGGGCCCAGAGTATCTCGAAACGAAGTTCGAGTTTGTCGTTCCCGAAAAGGAACCAGCCGAGCCGATGCGCATCGAGCTTAAGCGTTGGATCCACATGGCTGCCTTGGGTTGGTATTCGGGCGATCATCACGTTCATGCCGCCGGCTGCGCACATTATGAAAATCCCACCCAAGGTGTCACGCCCGAGGACATGATGCGACATATCTTAGGCGAAGATCTCAACGTCGGTTGCGTACTGAGCTGGGGACCTTGCTGGTACCACCAAAAACAGTTCTTCGATGGCAAGGTATCCAAGCTCTCGCGAAGTGACTATCTGATGCGCTACGATGTCGAGGTCAGCGGGTTTCCCTCTTCTCACGCAGGACACCTGTGCTTGCTAAACCTCGTCGAAGACGATTACCCGAACACCAAGAAGATCGAAGATTGGCCCAGCTGGACCATCCCGATTCTCAAGTGGGGACAGCAGCAAGGTGGAGTGGTCGGTTATAGCCACAGCGGTTGGGGGCTCGCACTTCCCGACTACATGCCAGACGGTTCGCGCGGCCCTCTGCCAAATACCTGGGGGGGAAGCAAACCTGGCCAAGCCGGCCGGGCAGCCGACAAACTCCCAGACTATGCGATGCCACCGTTCGATGGGATCGGAGCCAACGAGTACATTGTCGCGGCTCCAAACGACGCTTGTGATTTCATCTCGACGGTCGATACTCCCGCCGTTTGGGAATTAAATATCTGGTACCACGTGCTCAACACTGGTCTCAAGACCCGGATCAGCGGCGAGACCGATTTTCCCTGTATTTACGGTGAGCGCGTGGGCCTCGGGCGCGTTTACGTTCAACTCGATGACAAGCAGCCGGTGACCTACGACCAATGGGTTCGAGGCTTGCTCGATGGACGCAGTTACGTCGGGGACGGAGCCAGCCACGTGCGGAGCTTTGCCGTCAACGACCTTAAACTAGGTCAGGTCGACTCTCAACGTAGAGTCAGCGAATTGCACTTGAAGGAGCCGGGCATGGCCCAGGTCACCGCCAGCCTTGCGGCTTGGCTGCCTGCGGAGCAAACCGAGCAAGGCAAACAAATCAAAAGCCGCAGGCTCGATGAAAAACCTTATTGGCACATCGAACGCTCTCGCATCGGCAATTCACGAAGTGTGCCCGTCGAGCTGGTGGTCAACGGCCAGGTGGTTGCCAAGCAGGATCTGGTTGCTGATGGCAACTGGCAAGATCTGCGATGGGACATCGAGCTGGATCGTTCTAGCTGGATCGCCATGCGGATTTTCCCCTCGATGCACACCAATCCAATCTTCGTGCATGTCGATGGCAAGCCGATTTGCCCGAGCAAGAAAAGTGCGCAGTGGTGCCGTGATGCGGTGGAGGTGTGTTGGAACAAGAAGCGACCGCTGATCCGGCCCGAGGAACGGGACGCTGCCCAAGCGGCTTACAACGCCGCCCGCGAATACTACGACCGAGCCATCGCTCTTTCACCCCAGTAAGCCCATCACCCCAGTAGCGGTGTTGAACCGAACTCATTGTTCGCTATCTGTCTCACTTAGACTTGGCGAACTTGGCGCCTTAGCGGTGAGTTTGGGACGTTTTTTTGACTCACCGGGCAGCTATGCGCCGATGTTCTCGACCTTCGCAAAAATCATGCGACCACCCTGGGTCTGAAGCGTACTGGTCACGGCGACTTGGACCGTTTGATTGATCTTGTCGCGACCACCCTCGATGACCACCATCGTGCCATCGTCTAGATAACCGACCCCCTGATCGTGGCTCTCACCGGGCTTAACCACCCGAATTTGGAAGGCTTCGCCAGGCAGATACTGCGGCCTAAGCGACGCGGCCACTTGGTTTAAGTCGATCACTTCGACGTTGTGAAGCTTGGCCACTTTGTTGAGATTGAAATCACCCGTCAAAAGTTTCCCGTCGAGGTGTTTGGCAAGCAGCACGAGTTTCATGTCGACGGGTTGACCCGCAAACTCCGCAAGCTCCGTGTCGTACATCGTGAAGTCGATGCGTTTGGAAGTCCGGATCCGATTGAGTATGTCCAGTCCTCGCCGGCCACGAACCCGTTTGAGTTTGTCGGAACTGTCTGCGATGGCTTGGAGTTCCATCAGCACAAAACGGGGCATGACCAATCGGTTGTCGAAGATGTTGGTTTCGGAAAGTTCCGCAAGCCGCCCGTCGATGATGCTGCTCGTGTCGAGCACCAGTGGTTTGATCCCCTTAAAGTCCCTTGCGAATTCCACGTAGGGTATCACGAAACGAAAGTCGTCCTTGGTCTGTAGCAGGACGCTCACGCAAGCATAACAGAGCGTGATCAAGACCCCAAGTGAGATGTAGGACGCATAAGGATTGGTGCTGCCAGGGTTGTTGATGAACGGGGCCAGGGCGAGCATCAGCAGGTTGGTGAAAATCACACCGACCAGCAATCCGAAGTAGATGGCCGAAATGACCTCGATCCGCTTACGTGGAATAAACAAATCCAACGCGATCACCGCGCAAGCGATCAGCAGCACTCCCGAGAAAACCAGGTAAGGGGTGATCGTCGTCCGCTGCTCTTCCCCAGGGACCATCTTGGCGCTCATCGAATTGGCCAACGACGCGCCAATGCTCGCTGCGGCGACCACGAAGATGATCCGCAAAATAATAATCGCAATCGAATCGGCAAAAGGAGAGCTCGCCTCTCGTTCGCCGAGACTGTCAGGCCGTATGTTATCCACTCTTATTTCGGTGTGTGGGGGACGTGGGGTGGTTCGGGATCTAACCGTTTTCTAACAATTCGATACTCTAGTCGAATTTGGGCTTAGTTTCCTGGAATTCAAGGTTCTCGATGGCATCCGTCGAAAAATCCTGTATCGATCTTAGCGGATTTTCCAAAGATCACCAGGGTCACGTGCCCCATCCTAACCTTGGACGCATGGGTTTGACAGCACGCCGATGTTCTCTATTTCGACTTCGATGCGGTCCCCGGGCTTGAGGAAGACCTGTGGGCTGCGCGCTACGCCCACTCCAGCCGGGGTGCCGGTAAAGAGCAAGTCTCCTGGTTCGATTGTTAAGACTTGGGAGATGTAACTGAGCAACATCTCTGGTGCGAAAATCAGTTCGCTCGTGGAAGAATCCTGCATGGTTTTTCCATTGAGCCGAGATTGGATTTTTAGTCGCTTTGGGTCTGGGATCGAAGAGGCCAAAGCGATCGCAGGACCGATAGGTGCAAACGTATCGAACGACTTGCCCAGCAACCACTGCTTGCCAGGTTTCCCTTTTTGCCAATCCCTTGCCGATACGTCGTTGCCTGCGGTGTAGCCAAAGATCGCTTCCCGGGCCTCTTGCTCCGTGGCCTTCTTAAGCCGCTTGCCGACTACCACCACCAGTTCGGCTTCAAAGTCAACCTCATGGCTGATCGATGGAACTTCGATCGGGTCCTCAGGTCCGCACAGTGTTGTGGGAGCTTTCGAGAAAACGATCGGTTCGTCTGGGATAGGAGCATTGGTTTCGATGGCATGATCTCGATAGTTCAGACCGATGCATAGGATCTTGCCCGGAACATCCAATGGGCAGAGCAGTTCCAAAGGA
>CAILTZ010000249.1 GCA_903837255.1 uncultured Pirellula sp.
ATAGCCGTGATACGACCCTTGGAAGAACGCTGCCGAAGAGACTTCTTTCCCATTTTCGGGTTATTACTCCTTTGCTCTGTGAGCTTGGGGGTAGGGCCTCAAGCCCTTGGCCAGGATCGCTCACCTGCGGCCCCTAACGCATCGATCGACTCGCTCTCCGATGCACCGGCCTATGCACCCGATAAACCGATCACCGGCCAGATCGAATTGGTTGGCTCAACATTGATGCAACCCCTCGCAACGATGTGGATGGAGGACTTTGTCAAAATTCATCCCGAGGTAGTCAGCAAGATCGACTGTCAGGGCTCTGAGGAATCTTTCAAAAAACTCGCTAACTCTCCAAATGCAATAGGTTTGCTCAGCCGCGAAGTCACACCGGAGGAGATCGCTCAATGGAGCAAAGAGTCAAACAAAAAACTCGTTGCCATCGAAGTCGGCTATGACGTGCTCTCGATCATCGTTCACAAGGATAACCCTCTGCGTGCACTAGCGTGGAATTCCAAAAAGCACTCTCCCATGAGTCTTTCGAGCGACAAGCCGATCGAGAAGTGGAGTGACTTGGGTATAGATAGCCCTCTTGGCCAGAAACCAGTCACTCATGTCGTTATCGTTCCGTCGCATGGCCTGCGTTCTGTAGCCGATAGGATTTTGAATCTCAAGGATCGACCCAGCGCTGTGCTAGTGCAAAAGGAAAACCAGCCTGACATCGTCGACGCTGTTGCCGCGACTCCAGAAGCGATTGCAGTCGTCAGCGCCAACCGGGCTTTACCCGACTCGGTTCGTGCCCTTGCAATCGCTGTAGAAGGTCAACGGTTGGTCTCTCCGAGGAACGCTCGAGTGGTGGATCTGGGCTATCCGCTTCTTCGCAAGCTCAGCGTCGTTGTTGCCCTTAACAATGAAGGCAAATTGAATCCAGCTGTCGAGGAGTGGACCAAGTTCATCCTTAGCAAGACAGGCCAAGAAACGCTCGTCAAAGATGGGCTCGTTCCGCTGGATCGATCTGATATCGCCGTACAACAAGAACGATTGGGCTGGGATCAGCTCAAGTAAAATACTCTGAGACTAAAGACTACTATGGCAACGCGTTTCTCGGGTGCTAAACCCAGCCTATGGCTCGTAATTGTTTGGGCGATTCTCCACGGAACTTTAGGACTCTCTGAGACCTGGGCACAAGATGATAGAAATCGCGACGGGTTTGGCAACGATCCGTTTTCAGATAGCACCTACCCTGGTGCAACAGCCCAAGGTCGCTATCTGCCGCCAGGCCAACGCCCCCCGACAAACTTCCGCTTGGGTATCTATTCTCGCAACACCGACACGGGCGTGCTAGTCACCAGCGTGAATCCCTCTTCGGTGGCTCAGCAATCGGGGATCGAAGCCCAAGATGTCATCATCGCTGTTAATGGCTACCAAGTAGGCATCATCAATGGAAGGACGTATGACATCGCCGACGAACTGGCAAGACGGGTCGATGCACAAGGCCGAGCGTTGCTATTGGTACGTAACCATCGGGATGGTCGGTTGGTCAATATCCCCGTCCAATTCTATGGCGATGTCCAAGGAATGGCCGCTTCGGTCTACGCAAGCGCCAACACAGCAAATCGCCCCAACGTGCAATCCGGCATGATGCTCATCGCCCGGGTCATCGACACCACCTTTCCTCAATGGCAGAACGTATCACTCGGGGAGACCCAAGTCCCCTTGACGGGGCGATGGCCCATCGATTTCCAAGTCGATTTGGATCCCACCCAAGTCCGTCCCGACCACCGGTATGCACTCGATGTAAAGGTCGTACAGAGGGGCTACACTGTCCTGCAAATGAACTCGCCGGCTACAATCAATTTTGCCAACTCAAACCCCAGACTCGCCGTCACACTCGTGCCACCCCAAGGCCCTGCCCCAGGCGGAATTCCCCCAGGAATCGCGAACCGACCGATCGATCAGGTAGGCATGTGGTACGAGCAACTGGTCGGCCGACCGATGAACGACCGGGAAAGTACTGTTTGGCAACGAGAGTTGGCTAAAGGCAAGTCGCTCGATGAAATCTATGCAACCGTCCTTTCAAGCTCCGAATACTACGATCGCTTTCGAGGGAATATGGACCTGTACATCAACGAGATTTATCGGACTCTCTTTGGTCGCTCGGCAAGTCCCAGCGAAGTCGTTGCACTGCGTAGCCGACTCTCACAACCAGCGGAACTGCGTATCCCAGCCATCTTGAACCTAGTTCGACAACGAACCGTTCGGTAAATTCTGACATGGGATCGAGCCAAGCCTGGAAGAATCGAACAGCGGTCATCAGTGGTGGATCTGCCGGTCTCGGCAAAGCTCTAGCCCTGAGGCTCGCCCAGGAGGCTGCGAATCTTGTAATCATCGGTCGAGATCCAGATCGACTAAAAGATGTTCAAGAACAAGCCCTCAAGCTAGGAGCTTGTAGCGTCTGCAGCCTATCCGTGGATGCACGAAAACTAGTCGATGGACTTCCCGAATCGGAAACTCTGCGCGATGTTCTTGCCGTTCAAGGCTGCGATTTGCTGATCAATGCCGTAGGCAAATCCGACCGAGGATTCATCGAGCAACTCACCCAAGAGGACCTTGTCTCGCAGTTTGAACTAAACGTACTTACCAGCCATGCGATGACGAAATTCTGCTGGTCGGCTCTTTGCCAGAGTCGCGGCGTGGTCGTCAATATCGCTTCGCTAGCAGGCATTGTCCCAGGACCGGGAATGGGTGGTTATTCCATGGCCAAGCATGCGTTGGTCGGACTCCATCGCCAATGGCGCCTCGAATCGCAATCAAGCGGAGTGCATTTTCTGCTCGTCGCCCCCGGCCCGATTGCCCGCGACGATTCTGCCGATCGCTATGCAGAACTCGTCAAGGCCCGCCAGCTCGATCCAAACTCCCAGAATCCAGGCGGCGGTGTTTCGCTCCATCGAATCGATCCAGTCGAGCTAAGTCGACAAATTCTACGAGCAGCACAGGAGCGAAAGCCGGAATTGATCGTGCCCGGCAAAGTCCGCATGCTTGCGATGCTCATGGCGATTTGGCCAAGTCTTGCAGACAAGATTATTCGCAAGAAAATGAAACGATCGTGAATGTCAGTTGCATCTAAGGAGTAGCGATGTTTAATCGAATGATGGGTTTTTCAATGATCATGTCCACCCAAAACCCTCAAGCTAGATTATCGGTTTGGACCACCGGTCTGTGTTTATTGATCGGAATCCTCCAGACGCAATCGATGCTGGCACAGGACACCTCGGTGGTCCCGAAGGCTCCGGCGACGGACGCAAATGTCGGACTGAGCACCGAACAGATTCAAGCCCTCGACCAATGGATCGAAGAGACACGGCAAACTTGGCAAGTCCCCGGCCTAGCTGTCTCCATCGTTTGGGAGGACAAGGTCTTGCTGAGCAAAGGCTATGGGCTTCGTCAGGTAGGCAAACCCGAATCGGTCAACGATCAAACGCTCTTTGCGATTGCATCGAACTCCAAGGCCTTCACCGCCGATGCGTTGGCCATCCTGGTCGACGAAGGAAAGCTGCGATGGGATGATCCAGTCCATAAATACTTACCTTGGTTCCGGCTCTCCGACCCGCTGGTCAGCAACGACATTCGAGTCCGGGATTTGCTGTGCCACCGAAGCGGCCTAGGGACTTTCAGCGGCGATCTGCTCTGGTGGGGAACGCCTTATACTCCTAAAGAAATCCTTCAGCGCGCCGAAGAGCTCAAGCCCCAGTATCCTTTCCGCGCCAACTATGGGTACTCGAACTTGATGTTTCTGGCAGCCGGACAAATCGTCGAGAGCGTTTCAGGCATGCCATGGGGGGAATTCATCCAGACGCGACTTCTCCAACCCCTAGAGATGCAAAACTCGAAGTGGTCTGTCAAGCAGCTAAGCGGGGTGAACAACGTCGCAGCACCGCACAAGACCTATCTGGATCGCTCCGATCCTATCGACTGGATGAACTGGGATTCCATGGCCGCCGCAGGTGGGATCATTTCGAACGCGTCGGACATGGCGCGCTGGATGCAGTTTCAAATGCGAGAGGGGGAG
>CAILTZ010000250.1 GCA_903837255.1 uncultured Pirellula sp.
ATCTACACGCCACGATCCTTCGCAGTTTTGGCATCGACCCGTCGGTCGAGTCTATCACACCCATAGGAAGACCCTTGGCCGTTAGCCAAGGGTCGATCATCCAAGAGCTTTTTGATAGTTAGCACCGCTAGGTGCGTCAGAAGGCTACTTGGTCGTTTTATTCGGCGACGGCTTGGCATTGGCCTGCTTGGGTTTGGCCGCTGGAGCTCCCTCCATCAACTTCTCCAAAGCCTGAATCATCTCAGGATTTGCGCTAAAGCCAGCCGTTCGCTTGACGACCACTCCCTTGCCGTCGATGAGGATCGTCACCGGTACACTGAGCACCCCTAACTTGGTCGCCAAGTCGCTCTGAAAGCCGCCCTGCTCGTGAATATGAGCCCATGGATACTTGCCTGCGTTTTCCTTGAGAAACTTTGCCGCCGTCGCCGCGTCATTGTCCAAGTTCACTCCGACAATTTGGAGGTTCTGTTTCGCGTACTTGGCCTGCAACTTGCGCAACTCACCCATATCGGTCTTGCATGGGTCGCACCATGTTGCCCAGTAATGGACAATCGTCGGGCCTGTGGTCTGTACATCTTTACCCTCGAGGGTCTTGCCTCGAAGATTCAGAGTCTTGCCCTCCAAATTGAGCCTTACGATGGCGCCAGATGCTTTCTTTCCAAAGTCCGTACCTGGAAAATTGGTAGCCACTTTGCGATACCATTCCTGTGCATCTGTTTCCTGGCCGCCTAGCTCATCGTTCAAGCCGATCTGGATCATCGCTTCTGCGGCATCAGGTGATGTTGGGTACTCGAGAGCGAACGATTGGAGCTTTTCGATATAAGTCTCCTGGATCGCCGCATGATTGGCTTTGGGGTCGCTCATCTGTGCCATGAAGTCCGAGGAGATAACGCGAAACGCGACATAGGACTTATGCTCTTTTCCCCCAGGTAGCTTATCCAGACTCATTTCGAGGTTCTTTAGATCCTCGAGCCCTTCGGTGTAGACCCCAGTTTGTACCGCTGAGCTCACCGAATCGGCAAACTGATGGATCCATGATCCCATGTCCTCGGTCCCTTGGCTCGCCGCTATGAGCTTGCGCAGGATCGTCCCTCGCTCTTTGTACTGTTGGGGCGTTGCGTTCCCGTCCCGCATCGCACTGTCTACTTTGTCCAATTCCGTGAGCATGCCCTGCATCGCATCGGTCATTCCGTTATCAGATGGCGAGGCTGCGATATCTCTATTAACCGCCATCGATGGGAAGAAAAATCCTGAGTCGGCTACGTTGGCACTATCGACCATCCTAGGTGCATCGATCAATCTCCATCCGCCTTCTATCTGAACTATCGTTCCTACAAGCAGCTGCTGATTGGCTCCCTTGCTCTCTAGGATCGCTATGACGTTCTCGTATGCCGTCACATCTTGGGACGAGCCGTCGGTTCCTGCTGGTACCACACCTGGCTTGTCAGCGGCGAACTGCGCCCAAGTCGCTTGGGCGTCGATGAGTCTTTGACTCCCCATAAACTCGCTAAACGCTAGTTTGGTCTTTTCAATCTTTTCGAGTAACCTCGTTTTCGTTTTATCACCAAGCTTGAGCGCATCGATCTCGGTTGGACTGAGCAACAGTTTTTCGTATCGCTTGGTATCCCGCTTCTTGATCGATTCAACCACTTCTATGGTAATCTCTTCTGGTGAGATCGTTTTCCATGAATCGATCTGCCCGTCTTCGTTCTTGTCCAATCCCCAACGGGTTCCTTGTGTTCCCAACCAACGGTATTGATCGGCCGTACCATTAAAGTTCGTATCCAAGTCGCGATAGACTTCGATACCGTCTTTGTAGTAACTCCACTGATCGACGTTTCTGTCGCCGTTGGTGTCGGCGAACCTTCGCAAAAGACGCCCATCTGGACCGTAGATCATCAAGCCGTCGATACCGCCTAGGGTCTCGTATTTCCCGGTGCATTTCGATGCATCTTTGGCATCGACTTGGTCATACTGCACGTTCTGTTGCTGGGGCACATAGCCCAAACCGGTGGCTACCATCGCCTCGGTATCTTGTGCGACTGCCTTGGTGGCGGTGTTGCTTGCTAACGCCGCAGCCACGATCGCCATCCATCTTACTTGCACGGCTCTCTTGTTCCGATTGGCCAGCATCCTTGCTCTCCTTTAGGGGTATAGGGTTACCTTTTTCAGCCGGAGTTTAGCCTAAATGGCCTCTTGCTTGCCATAGCTTTTTCAGGCTTCTTCGCCCCTAAGATTGACTTTCAACCTCCATCCGTTGTTGTTTCCATCAGCTTTTCTTTGGCTAGCATATTCATTGCTAGCTTTTTCGTTGCTTGCTTTTTCCCACGGTTCGTTTCTCTCGAAAAGAATCAGATGGGCTGTTTTCATTTCGAGGGTTTCTTGGCCAAGCTCGCTAGCTAAGACTTCGATCCCTGGATTGTGTCCTATGCACAGGACGCTAGCTTTTCCACCATGATTCTCCAGCGTCACTTGTTGGATGGTTTTGGCGGTCGCCAAGTACAGCTGCTCAAAATACAGAATCTCTGGGACTCTTTTTTCGCTGTAGGCGCATAAGCTCTGAAGCATCCCTTGGAGTGTCTGGATGGTTCTGAGCGATGTCGAACATAGGATGCGCTCGGGCACCAAATCCAACTGCAGTAGTTTTTGTCCCAAAAGGACTGCGGCTCTTCTACCTCGCTGATTCAAAGGTCTCTCTTTGTCTCCTAGGGAGCTGTCGTTCCAGTCACTCTTGGCATGTCGGACCAACATCCATTGGGTCATTTTTTCCTGATCCTGACGACTCGCATTGGCCGAGTACGATGAGGAGACTTTACACAAGTCAAAAACGCTCGATCGAGCACTTCGGTCCAATGCTTTGTTCGTGCTTATTCTCGTAATCGTACTCGACGCGATTTAGTATAGCTATGCGGCCCATTGGTCCGCAAGTTACAGCAAACCGTTTCTATCAACGGTCGGCATCGCCGCAGTTCAAACAGCCATCGAGTACTAGTACCGTTTCGCTGAGTACCGTCCGCCGCGGCGGACTGAGTACGAGTACGATGAAATCCGATGCGAGGCACGAACAAACTCTATCCTAACAAACGCTGCAACCTAGGATCCAGTAGACTCTCGGCTATCCATTGAGCCCCATGAAAATTGCCTTGCTTGGTATGCCTATTCGGGACACTGACCACATAAGCCCCAGCTTGGACGCCGGCCTTGGTCCCGTTTTCGCTGTCTTCTAGCACCAGCATCCTTTCGATGGGGACCTGCATACGCTTGGCTGCCTCGTAGTAAATATCTGGATGAGGTTTACCCCTAGCCACCTCCTCGGCTGTTACGACAAAGTCCAATTGTTCTAAGATGCCCACCATCCTCAAAGCTTTATAAGCAAAAGCTTTGGTCGAACTGGTCGCTACGCATCTTGGTAACCCTTTTTTTTCTATGGCTCGTAGTGTGTTGTCCACCCCTGGCAACCTTTGTAGCCTCGTTTCCAAGATGCCTTCAAAGATACTTTCGGTTTCCTCATGCAACTGCTCCCAACTTTCCTCGAGCATCTCGCTCTCGATGAGCACTTCGTAGGCCTTGGGGGCAGGCAAACCTATCATTCTTTGCCTGACTTCGTCTTTAAAAACCTTCCCTCTCTTGGCCAAAAGTTCTTTGGTGACTTCCTCGTAGAGGTCTTCGGTGTTTAGCAACAACCCATCCATATCCAGAGCGACTGCTAGTATCGTTGTTTCTTCCATCACCTTGATAACTTGTTACTTCCTTTTGGTTCCTAGGGCCTATCTACCCAGCTTTTCCTACAGCCCTTTTTGCCGTGTTGGTTTCGTCGAACCTAGCTTCGTTTTCCCTACTTGATCTTCGTCCTGTTTTTACTAGTTTTCCACCGCTACCGACTGCGTTACTCCCGTTGTTTTTTGTTGAAAAAAGCTTGTTTTCCCTAGGTTTCCTACGTCGCTAATGGTCTCTCTTCAACAACAACAAGTTTTATAATTATCTTTATCTAGATTGTCTTGCCCATGGACCATCCATCCGGAAGGACCGCGTCTTTGGTTACGATGCATATGCCATCCCGCACAGAGCATGGGTCGTAAGCGTCAGAGTCGGTCAGTCCCATCGTGTTGGCAACCTGAACATGGCGACCGATGCGAGAGTTCTTGTCCAAGATGGCGCCTTCGATCAAACTCCCTGAACCTATCCCCGCGCGTGGCTTGCC
>CAILTZ010000251.1 GCA_903837255.1 uncultured Pirellula sp.
GGCTCATAGCTAAAGTTACGCCTCCACCGGACGAGTCCGGTGGTAGGCTCCGAGCGCACCTGTGATGACGTGGAGCTATTTAATATTAACACTCAGGAGCCGATGGCGATTCGATCAAACTAGCGACTTTTCGAATAAAGCTAGCATCCTTGTCCAGGCTCGCTCGGATTGGTCCTTGTTGTAAACTCGCGTGTCGGGTGGACACCAACCATGCCCTGCTGGATACACCTCGATCTCCGCCGATAACTTGGCTGCCTCAAACGACTCCTTGAGGACTTTTTTGGAATCAGGATCCCGCTGATCGTCGTTCTCTGCGATCGCTATCAAGAAAGCACCCTTCATCTTGGGGATCAACAGGTGCGGACTCTCGGGCTCTTTGGTCACCAATCCGCCCCCATGGAACGAACACCCTGCACCAATTCGCTCAGGAACCGCCGCAGCCGTTCGCATCACGATCGGGCCCCCCATGCAATAGCCGATCGTCCCAATTTTCTTGCTCTTGTCGACCTGCGGCTGAGTATCCAGCCAAGCCACAAAGGCTGCCCCGTCGGCTTGATGGGTCTTGGCGTTTAAGCCACGTGCCAAAGCAACCACTTCTTGAATCGGTGTGCTCGCTCCCTGGGGTGCCGTCGGAGCTTTCATGCTGCGATAAAAGGGATTGACCACCAGCACGCTATAGCCGGCCTCGGCGAGCCGCTTGGCCATCTGGCGAAACGCTGGTCGCAAACCAAAGATATCCGGCCAAACCAATACCGCTGCGTGGGCTCCGTTGGCCGGTGTTACAAAGTATGCATCGCACTGGCCATCTGGAGTCTTGATGGTGACTTCCTGCTCCTGAACCTCGAGCGCCTTGGCATCCTGTGGAAACAGGATCGCAGCACTCATGCCAAGTGCTGCCAAAGCCCCGATGTCCCGGCGAGAGTATTTCTTGATGTCGTCGTCAAAATGATCCTGGTCGCACATGGCCGAGTCCTCGCGAAAGAAAAATGCAAAGGGAAAAAGAATTCACGAATCGAAAGAGCCCAGTATAGCACTGAAGATCGTTGGGTAGTGCAGACCTGCTCTAAGATGATCACATCAGGAGTTTCAATGCTCTGGCCAAGTTGCCAAGATCGCGGGTCCCTGATCCTCAAAATCGCAATCTCAGTTATCTTGTACAATAACTCGCTTGAACCCGCTTGCGAAAATCTGCCGACTCAGAAAATCTGCCGACACAACTGAATACCACCCATGAAAATCAAAGAGATACGCGTCTACCAAGTCGACCTGCCACTGCACGAGGTCACCTACAAATGGAGCGGCGGCAAATCGGTCGATGTCTTCGACTCGACGGTCGTCGCCGTCGTTACCGATGCCGGACTGATCGGCTGGGGTGAGTCTTGCCCTCTTGGTCCTGCCTACCTCCCATCCTATGCCACCGGGGTGCGAGCCGGCCTCGCAGAACTTGCTCCCCAACTCATCGGCCAAGATCCACTGCATATCGATAAGCTCAACCGAATCATGGACGCGTCGCTCAAAGGACACCCGTACGTGAAATCTCCGGTCGATGTGGCCTGCTGGGACCTGCTCGGACAACAAGCCGGATTGCCTGTCTGCACCCTTCTCGGTGGGCGATACGGTACAGACTTTCATCTCTATCGGGCGATCTCCCAAGAATCCCCGGAGCAGATGGCAGCCAACGTCTCAGGCTACCGAGCCCAAGGCTACCGTCGGTTCCAACTCAAGGTCGGTGGAGATCCCGACGTCGATATCGAACGTATCCACGCGGTCCGAGCCGCATTGCAACCCACCGATCGACTCGTCGCCGACGCCAACACCGGCTGGACCCAGCACGAAGCTGTCCGCGTCTGCCGAGGGGTAAAGAACCTCGACGTCTACATCGAACAACCTTGCGTGACCTACGAAGAGTGCCTCGCAGTCCGCAGACAAACCGACCACCCTTTTGTGCTCGATGAAAACGTCGATGGACTTGAAATGCTCCTTCGCGGCCGAACGGATCTTGCGATGGATGTGGTGAATCTCAAAATCAGCAAGTTCGGCGGGTTGACCA
>CAILTZ010000252.1 GCA_903837255.1 uncultured Pirellula sp.
CATCAAACCAATCCGAGGTGCCAAGGACTTGGCGATCCTAGGCGATTCGGTAACCACCGACCACATTTCCCATGCTGGCTCGATTGCCAAGTCCGGGCCGGCTGGCAAGTTCCTCGTAGAAAACGGTGTGCAACCGGCTGACTTCAACAGCTACGGCGCCCGCCGAGGAAACGACCGTGTCATGGTGCGCGGCACCTTTGCCAACATCCGTATCCGCAATGCGATGGTCCCTGGCGTCGAAGGTGGCGTAACGAAGTATCTACCCACCGGTGAGACGATGAGCATCTACGATGCGTCGATCAAATACCAAGCCACCAAGACACCGCTGGTGGTCTTGGCCGGGGCGGAGTACGGGACTGGGTCCTCGCGAGACTGGGCAGCCAAAGGAACCTTGCTGCTTGGAATCCATGCAGTCATCGCGGTTTCCTACGAACGCATACACCGCAGCAACCTTGTAGGTATGGGCGTCCTACCCCTGCAATTCCTTCCAGGCGAAAACGTAACGACCCTGGGACTCACCGGCGAGGAAACCTTCGATATACCAGGCCTTAGCGAATCGCTAACTCCTCGGAGCCAAGTCGAAGTCGTCGCGACCAAACCCGATGGGACCAAAAAAACCTTCAATGCCATGGTCCGGATCGATACCCCAGTCGAAATCGATTACTACCGAAACGGTGGTATCCTCCCAACCGTTCTGCGCAAACTCGCCGAATAACGAAAGCCTCCCGCTGACCATGAAGTTGCCACTTGAAAAGTTGCCCCTTGAAAAACGAAAACTCGGTCGCACCTCTATCGAGCTAACGTCTCTGGGATTTGGCGCTTCATCGATCGGTGCAGAATTCGGCCAGTTCGATATCACGCAATCCCTGGCCGCAGTGCGAACAGCCCTCGATGCAGGGATCAATTTCATCGACACAGCGGCCTATTACGGCCGCGGCATGAGCGAGGTCCTCCTAGGTCAAATACTGCCGAAGTATCCTCGCGATTCCATCGTCGTGAGCACCAAACTCGGGCGCTATGCACCCAAACACTTTGACTTCTCCGCCAAACGGGTCGCCGAGAGCATCGACGTATCCCTCGAACGCATGCGACTAGATTGCATCGATATGGTTTTCTGCCACGACATCGAATACGCAGATGTCCAACAGGTGATCGACGAAACCTTGCCTGCCCTCAAGCGACAGGTCGAGAAGGGCAAGGTGCGATATATCGGGATCAGCGGCTACCCGATGAAGAATTTCCAACGTGTCATCCCGACCGGTCTGCTCGATTGCGTGATCACCTACAACCACTACACCCTGCAAAACGACATGGCATTGCAATGGTTGCCGCTAGCCGAAAAACATGGCGTCGGTGTCATCAACGCCGCCCCGTTTTCAGCAAGGTTACTCACCGATCTGCCGCTGCCGCCTTGGCACAAGGCACCTCCGGAGGTCCGAAGCGTGGCGGCCAAAGCCTCGGCATGGTGCAAGGCTCGTGGAACCACCATCGAAAAGCTGGCTCTGCAGTTCTCTGCTTCCCATCCGGGATTTGCCAGCTGCCTCGTTGGAAGCGCCATCCCCGCCGAAGTCTCCCAGTGGATCGCTTGGACCCAAGAACCGATCCACCAGGAACTCATCGACGGACTCCGCGCCGAATTGGCACCGATCCACAACTGGTTCTATATCGAAGGACGACCTGAGAACAACGATCTAGATTGGCCCGATTACGTCTACGGAAACTCCTAAAACCCGCCATGGAAAACTCAATCCACGCATCCACCACCACGCTCGCCGAAATGCAAGCCTGGCTGGACCAATTCGCGATGGAAAGGGACTGGGAAAAGTTTCACACGCCTAAAAATCTAGCCATGTCGATCGCTATCGAGGCAGCCGAGATCATGGAACTCGTCCAGTGGACTCACGGCTCCGAACCGCTCGAAAACTCAGCCAACAATTCTCCTATCGCCGAAGAAATCGCCGATGTACTAGCTTATCTGCTCAGGCTCGCCTCAGTCCTGAAAATCGATCCGGCCCAAGCACTGGCGCTAAAAATCAAGAAGAACGCCATCAAGTATCCTGCGCCAGTTGATTCTCCAGAATCGACGAAATAATCATCCATTGCATCCACTGCCCCAAACTCAGTTCACCTAAATCCGGCAGCTTGAACGTCAGCCCCATGCCGCCGAGTTGAACCTGATGCCCTAAGGTTTGCTCATAACGATTTTTCGCTACTTCAGTGCAGCTTGGACCCGATGACACATCGGGTGAGATCGCGCGAGGGCGATCCGAAGTCGGATCCCAGATAACCTCGACAACCGGACCGGGCGCCAATGGCAATGCATCAAAACGAGATTGCTCCACCCAAATATGGTTGCAACATGCTAGCTCGTCGGGTGAAAGTTGATCACTCAGCGGATCTAGGATCGCACAAGGGCCACTCGGACTCATGCCTCCCTTAGGTAGCGAGCGTTCTAGATGCACCAACCAATGCATCCCAGCCGATAAGCTCGGATTCCAAAGTGCAACCCTTCTGGACTCGGCCACATGATTCCAAGCCACCCACTGCAATATCGGGTTCTGCGTGGATGCCGCAGACGCAAACAGCTTGGAGGTCCAAGACGCACCAGCCAACAACTCCATGATGTTGATCCCAAGTATCGCAGCAGGGAGCATCCCTTGTGGACTGAACGGTAGCAATGCCGACGGAACAAAGCATGGCGAAGGTGAATCCTCACAAACCCTAGCGTGGCATTCATAGAAAAGGACTTCGTTGCCGCTGCGCTGAAGATGCTGGCGCAAGTGCTTTTCAGCAACAATCACACTTTGCTCCTGCTCGTAACCCGTTAGGATTACGGTCCCCCAACCGAACGACTCGCCGCGGTTGGCAGGACGTTCATTGGAGAGCATCTGCAAGTGCCCTTGAAGCGAATCGTTGTCCAAGGAATCACCGACGAAGTAAACCCGAGGCTTGCTACCCCGCTCGCCCCGGGTCAATTCGTTCCAGAATGGATCGCAACAAGCCTGCTTAAACGTCCGGATGATCCTATGGGAATCCGCCGAACCGACAAACACGACCCGATCGGTTTGCGACTGGAATCGATTTGCCCAAGCGAAAATTTCGCCAAGCCGGCTAGCGGTCCGATGAAGCGAGTACTCCCGCAACAGGGTTTCCGGCAAGTCCAGACAGGTGCGGCCCAGACCAACCTCCAAAGTCGACTGCAGCCAGTCCTGCCGAATCGACTCGAGTCGCTCGATCACCGGCCCGATTTCTTGGCGAATGCCCCCGCTCCACGAGGCCCCCGAGGCTATCCCCGGTCGTTCCTCAAGCACCAGCGGTACCAGCTTGTTTCGCCTGAGCTTCATCGTTCTCGGTTTGCTAGCAAAACAGAGGGGGCTTTAAATTGTCGATTGCCATCACGTTTTTTTCTGAACCAAGGCGATGTAGAGAAAGCCGCCTAGACTCCAGCCATCGATGGATTCTAGCATTTGGCTTCCTGTTCCGGTAGCGTCCTGCACAGTTCACATTCTTCCTCTTTTAACATCGAAACACGATGAATCTTGATATCCAACAAGCATGGTGTCGGCATTGGGCTCGGGAACATTTGGGAATGTCGAACAGCGACTCGATTGTTTTATTCATCGACGACGCCCGCAAACGCTCTTCGCTACAGCCCCAAAACCATCGCGGCACGATCCAGGCAATCTCGACCGAAATTCGCTGGTATTTCCGCAACCCTGTCTGCGTCCTTTTATCGATCGTAGATAGCGATTACAGGACCAACGACCAGTTTACCCAACCCGAAAGCTCGATGTACGGCATCGTCGACCAGCAAATCACCGTCGACAATGCGACGGATCTATGCGGCTGGCTCGGAGCCTCAAATACAGTGTTTATTCTGGCATCCGATGGCAGCAATCCCGGGCTCGTAACCCCTAAGCGAACGACTCAGCCACCCCTAATCGATACGCTTGTACAAGTCGCAGTTGGATTCAGCAAACCCTGGAACGTAATCATGTCGGGTGTGCAACCTGACTGGCAAAATGACTTGAAATGGGAACGCCTACACCAAGTCCATTTCGACAGCCAAACCCAGCAAACACCTGACGCACGCATTGCATTCTCTCAAGCGATTGACATGGTAGCCCGCTCGTTAGGGACAGCATCGAACCGGCCTGGAATCCCAAACCTAGAACTATCCGACAATTACCGCCAAGCTGGATAAGGTCAAGCCAGGATTCACCCGGGTTGGTTCGGATTGTAACGACAAGCCCCCTTTTCCTGACGCTTGGCCTAACCCAAATTCGATGAGAACAGCGGGATACATGGTAATCCTATGGTAGAGCGTTTTGCTGGTGGATGGATGCACCCGATTGGTATTGAGGGAGTACGAGTTTGATGCGAATGTTTAAAGCCAATATTTGGAAGTCAACAGTCCTGGGTCTGGCGCTCGTATCTGGATCGGAATTTTCCCACGGACAGACTCCTGCCAGTAGCACCGCTACTGAGAAACCCACTGAGCCCCCCAAAACCACCGAACCAGTCGCTCGCGTTTCCAAGATTCAACCCTTGAACGCACCGATCAATGCGGCCAGTACATCTCCGCACCCTCTCGATCCAGCCTTGGAGTTGGCCCGCCAAAGCCTTACTCTGATGCAGTCCCAAGTCAACGATTACACAGCCGTGTTGATCAAAAGAGAGCGGATAGCAGATGAACTCGGTGACAACGAATTCATGTTTATCAAGGTACGCAATAGGAAGATGAGAGGGGATCAGATTGTCGTCCCTTTTTCAGTCTACCTGGCGTTCCTCAAACCTGCGTCAATCAAGGGTCGCGAGGTGATCTTCGTTGAAAATGCCAACGATGGTAAACTAATCGCCCACGAAGGCGGGATGAAACGAGTGCTTGGAACGCATCGACTTGAGCCAGACGGCTACTTGGCAATGGCTGGCCAGAAGTATCCTCTGACCGACATCGGTCTAGAAAACCTCTTAGTCAAACTCCTCGAAAAAGGCGAGCGAGACCGCAAACACGGCCATTGCAATGTCAGGTTCGAAGGAGGCGCCAAGGTGGGCGGTCGCGACTGCTCAATTCTCGAAGTGATGCACGCCGAGAAAAAGCCTCACTACGAGTTCCACAAGGCTCAAATCTTCATGGACAATGAATGGAAAATACCTGTCCGCTACGCAGCCTTCAACTGGCCAGAAAACAAAGACAGCGAGCCAGAGGTGATCGAGGAATACACCTACCAGAACGTGAAAATCAACGTCGGCCTAACGGACAAAGACTTTGACTTCACCAACTCGGACTACAATTTCCACAAGTAGTTCGAGCTCTCTTGAAGATAACGAATCCCGACCCGTTGGACTTCTAACGAGCCCAACGGGTTTTTTCGTTCACCCTATCTGTTATCCCTTCTTCTGTGACCCCTTCTTCTGTGACGCCTTCTTGAGCGGCACCTTTTTCAGTGGTACTTTCTTCCGTGGTACTTTCTTCAGTGGTTCCTTCTTGAGTGGTTCCTTCTTCAGGGGTGCCTTCTTGAGTGGTACTTTCTTGAGTGGCACTTTCTTTTTGGCGCGCTGTGTCTTGGATAACTCTTGACCCGCTTTTACAGCGACCGCTTTTTCCTCGGTATCGATCTCGGTTCCTTGCGCAGAAACTCTTTCGGGCACCTGAGTTTTACTCTTCACCTTCTTCAACGCGGCCTTACCACCCGGACGTTTCGGCTCAGTACGAGCCAGCTCTTTGGTATCCTCCTTGGTCATTGCCAATTCGATCCCAAATATCTCAGCAAGATCCTCGCTAGCTAGATCCGATTTTTGATTGAGCCCGATCGCATCGGCTGCTGTATTTCCGGTCATTGCCTCCGATACCAATTCAGACTGATCCACGCCTCGCATCCTGAAGAACAACTCAGGCTCGGTATCGAGCAGATGCCCCACTCCATACAGGGTCGCCGCAACGTGCTTGCACATCGACGCATAATCGGGACAACTGCATCGGAGCTCAAGCTCGCGAGGGGTCGGGAACATGCCCTCCTTCGCGTCCGTCAAACGCGCAAGCACATCCTCAGGTAGCTTGCCTCGCATCAAATCCAAGAGTGAACTCACTTGCTGGGCGCATTTCTTTTTGATCGAGTTCCATTTCTTTGCTTCCAAGCGATGGATAGCGATTTTGATTTTGTACAAACGACTACCGCTTACCATCGCTTCTATCAGCCCCGGCGTGATCTGCAAGTCGAGGATGGATCCATTGCGGGCATAAGATCTCCCTCGGGGCAGTCGATTTGCCCAGTCGGCATAGTTCTCAAGGTTCTTGCACCAAGCGATCCCCCAAAAACTCGTTGCGATAGCACTCGAACGGATGTGGATCGGACGAAGCTCCTTACCCGTTTTTGTCAATTTTTTCGATTCGCTTGCAGCGTTAGATCGCCGCTCGGCGGCGGAAACATAAGCCGGCCATCGATCTCTAGACACGAACATCTCTCCTTCGAGTTAAATTTTACTGGGCTCAATTCGAGGTCGCTTTATTAAGGTCCAGCGAAATGAATTGCAGCAACTGATCGTCGGACATCTCTGTTAAATTGATTTCGCCTGCCTTGTCGAAAATCTCTTTGCTAATGCTTTTCTTGGATTGGATGAGGTCGTCGATTCGCTCTTCCAATGTCCCGGATGTAACAAACTTGTGCACCAAAACATTTTGTTTTTGACCGATTCGAAACG
>CAILTZ010000253.1 GCA_903837255.1 uncultured Pirellula sp.
ATTGGTTTTCAAGGAGAGTAATTGTAATGCTTACGCCTACCCGTCGCATAGGTGCCAGCAAACTAGCCACTGTATCCGAGTCGCAGATGCCAGATGGCAGTCTGGTGGCGGTCAAGCGTTTCGATAGGCTGAACCTCTCAGCTTTCAAACACGACCGGTTCTTTGGGGCAGCGAAAATCTGGCAGTCCTTGGCCAATCCACTTTTGGTTCGCTATATCGATGTCAAGCCAGAGACCAACGAGGTCATTCAAGAACTATGGGATCGCAGCGCTGCGGTCCGCCTGAGTGAGGGAAACTCAGATCCAAAGTTGGTTTTCCATGTTCTGCGGGACATTCTCAAAGCTTTAGCGGTTTTGCATGATCTTGGATATCTCCACGCCAATATCAAACCCTCCAACGTTTTTTTTAACCCCCGTGGCTACGCAATGCTCAGCGATGGATTGCTCGTGGACGTTCACTCTCCAGGCACACTTCCTCCACCAATTAACCAGAAATACCTAACGCCAGAGCATACCAACGATGAGTATGGATCGATGACCCCTTCGACCGATCTATACTCGGCAGGTTTTTTGGCACTGGAATTGTTGGCAGGTGACAGATTTGGTAGGGCTTTTCAAGGTGTCGGAGATGATGCAGCGGACGACGATCTTGCGTGGTTTCAGTGGCATGGATCGTCGCTCGTCGCTCCCGATGCGAACTCGTTTGCCAAGGCTTGCCCGGCCGAATTGACCCGTGTGATTCGAAAACTGGTCGCCAAGAATCCCAATGAACGCTATCGTTCTGCTCAGCAGGCCCTGAGCGATCTGCCAGATGACTTGATTGTTGCTCCCCCACCTTCAAGCCCGGTCGCGGGAACGAAGTTGAGACGAGAACTGCTCGCCTCTGACATCCTTCAGCGCCCAACCAATGGGGTGGTTCTTGTGATCGCATCTGGTTCGCGGGCTGGCGAAATGATCGGGACGGATCTATCTGAGTTCTCTGTGGGGTTTAGCGATGAGTGTCTGGTTTGTTTTCAATCGGACAAACAATCTGACGGCCAAGCCCGCGTGGTTTTTTCCCGAAGCCCCGACGGTTGGTCTATTCGCTCTGAGTACGAAGGACGCGTCTACGTCAATGAGCACTTTTTAAGCGAAGAACGGCCGTTGCGGTCCGGTGACATTATCCGACTATCAGCTAACGGGCCTGACCTGCA
Organism: uncultured Pirellula sp.; assembly: GCA_903837255.1. Lineage (GTDB taxonomy): Bacteria > Planctomycetota > Planctomycetia > Pirellulales > Pirellulaceae > JBKCUI01. The sequence goes on from CAILTZ010000253.1 coordinate 1,193, forward strand.
ATTCACCCTTCAAAGTGGTGGCTTTGATATTCGGCAACTCGTGGACCGTTTTCTTCCAGGACGACCTGCTCAAAATACCGCCAGCAACCCATCGCAATATTCGGGGCGAATTAACCAGGAAAGTTCATCTCCTTCGAGCCTTCCCAAAGGTGCTACCCTTGCTCCCAGAGGACCGATCGATACGTCGGTCAGCCAGAGGCCTCTGGCCTCCAACCCCACGAATTTAGCTCCCCAGCCACCAAGTGCACCTCACTCCCGCAGTGCTCCAAGCCCTCGCAACCCGTCGACCCCCTCTGGGAGCCCACTACCGCCAGGAAAATCCAACCCGCAAAGCCCATCCAACGGCCGCACACCGTTGAAAACCCAACCCACGAATTCGGTTCTCGAAGCTCGATTGTTTCAGCCAAAGAGTTGGAGCAAGCAGCAAAAGAACTGGGCGATTCTACTCGGAGGCTTGTGCTTGATCTCTTTGATCCTATTCTTACCTAGTTCGGAGTCCGCTCCAAATGCGATCAAAAAGGAACCCAAAGAACGGAAAACGGTACAAGAATCCTCTGCGGAATCGGAGGTGACGGCCCCACCAGCGCCCAATGCACAGGTGGATCCTGGACCACCGACACCTATGAAAACGGATGCGCAGTCTCCCGCACCAAAAAAATCATCCGAGGAGAATCCGTTCGCTGGGCTCGATGATATCGATTGATCAATACGTTGGAGCATAAGTCCTTTCTTCCCGAGGAGAATCGTCCGGAATGGCAAAGCAAGAGTTGGGATTAGGAATCGATCTTGGAACTACTATTTCCTTGGCTTCCGTAGTTGATAGCACCGGTCGGCCTCAAGTAGTGAGGAATCGGGCAGGCAAGCACCTGATCCCCAGCGCCATCTATTTCGAAACCAATGTCATGGTAGGAGATGCCGCACTCGACCTCGGATTACTCGACCCAGAAGGACTTGCCGAAGCCTTCAAGCGGGATATTGGAAAAGCGCACTTTAGTCGCGATATCCGGGGCAATCAGGTTCCTCCAGAAGTGCTGACCGCATTCCTGCTGCGCCATCTCATGAGCATCGTGAATGATCGCCACGGAGAGGTTGGCTCTGCGGTGATCACTGTCCCAGCATACTTTGATGAACGGAAGCGAACTGCGACCCAACAAGCAGCGAAACTCGCAGGGCTCGACATCATTGAAATCATCAATGAGCCCACGTCAGCCGCGATTGCACTTGGGCACGAACTGATGCTAAGGTCCAATCAACTGATCGCTCGCCCTAAGCAGCTTTTGGTTTATGATTTGGGTGGTGGCACCTTTGATGTCACACTGCTGGAATTCTCGAACCTTACTTTTCGAGCTGTTGGAACCGACGGCGATATCTATTTGGGAGGACGCGATTTTGATGAACGGATCATCAGTATCATCGCCGAACGATTCCGAAACCGGCACGGCGTGGACCCTCGTATGAACCTCGTAGAAATGCAACGCCTTTGGAAACGTGCACGTGAAATCAAACATGCCCTAACGGATCGTGTCGAAGTACCGATCGAATTCGAATATGAAGGGATGAGCACCTCGTTCAATCTATCTAGGTCCGAATTTGAAGAGGCGATTGAACCTTTGGTAGACCGGTCGATTGCAACCACGCGCGACGTCGTCGAAGCAGCAGGCAAGAACTTCGATGAAATCGATGAAATCCTTTTGGTCGGCGGTTCAAGCCGCATTCCTATGGTCATCAGAAAAGTAGAGCAATTGACTGGCAAAAAAGCAAAATTGACCACAAATCCAGATGAGCTTATCGCCCATGGGGCCGCCTTGTACGCAGCGACTAAAAAAGTAGGAATCCTTGATAGCAGCGCTAAATTCGACTTCGTAAATGTCAATGCACACAGTCTAGGAGTTCGTGGGACAGATGCTGCAACCAAGCAAAAGATAAACAAAATACTGATACCGCGAAACACTCCGCTGCCCGCCTCGCGAGTTTACAGTTTTGTTACCTCGACCGACGGTCAGAAAAACGCTCGCGTTCCATTGCTCGAAGGGGAAAGTGAAAATCCAGACTACTGCAATCCCCTCGGGGAATGCATGGTGCGAATCGATCCACCAGTCCCGAAAGGATCTGTGGTCAAAGTCATTTGCAACTATGCATCCAATGGAACGATTTCTGTCACCGCGAAACTACCCCAAACAAATGCTTCGGCCTATGTGGAAATTCGTAGAGATACCTATTCAACTATAGATTCTCTCGACATCTGGACTGCTCGACTTACCAGTCAAGGAGAACAATCGGCCACGAAGATTTTGGAATCGGCGTATCTAGCACCAATATCGGACGTAAAAGTCAATAAAAACGACAAAGCTCAAGTGCTTTCCCGTATGGATTCGATTTATCGCTACATCGGTCAGCTGACCATCGATTCACCTCCCCCTGTAAATGCAGTTCAAACTCATAGACTCGTCGGCTTGTTGCGTGATGAAACCGAGTCGTTCAAGCAAATCATCCAGCAGCTGGAACTAAGGCACCAGCAAACAGAACAGTTTAGAGAAAGACTTCTTCTCTCCGGACAAATTGCTCAACTGAAGATGGCTTGGGAAAACTCCAAAAAATTGCTGGAACATTCCTTCGTCGCCCTGGGCAGGGAATGCCTCGCAGATGGCCTTATACCCTCGCCCGCCTCAGGGTTTGCGGAAGAAGTACGCGAATTACTACCCCTTATAGATTAATGGAGTGGGCAATCGGTCAAATTTCATTGAGCTCTAAAGAAATACAATCCCACCTATGGACGAATTCGATTTTTACCATCGATGGCTTGGTATTCCTCCTGAGGAACAACCCCCGTCTCATTACCGGTTACTCGGGCTACCACTGTTCGAAGAAGATCTAGAAGTCATCGCCAATTGTGCTGACAGGCAACGTTCCTATGTAAAACGGCAATCAGCAAACGTAAAAAAATTTGAAGCATATGGGCAGAAAATTTTAAACGACATAGAATCTGCTCGAATCTGTTTGATGAACGCCGAAAAACGTCAATCCTATAACGAAAAATTGCGTTCGCAATTGCTGGATAACCAGAAAACCAAGCCAGTGGTGTCCGATGATCATGTCGAAAAATCCTCTCCCTTTTTCGTAGGATCCATTAAGAGCTGTGATCTTGTAATCGAATCAAGAGCCGTTTCTAGCGTTCATTGCTCGATCGTCAAAAACGGAAACCGAGTTATCCTACGCGACCTAAAATCGACGAACGGGACAACCGTCAATCTAAATAAAATTACCAAGCCAACCGAGATTTTCCCAAGCGACCTTATCTTGTTGGCGAAGAGTTATCGCCTGAAACTACCGGATTCGATCTTTAGGAACATCAAGCCAGCCCGGGGGTTTGCGTTTCTAGGAAGAAGCAGCCAGTGCGAGATTACCATTGATAGTGCCTCAATCTCACTCTTTCACGCACGCTGTGTCTATGACGCAGATCATGTCACGGTTGAAGATCTGAACTCTACCAACGGTACCTTTCTTGTCGGCCTCGACGGACGTCGCGAACGTTTGCCGCCTCTTCAACCGACCTCCATCACAGGAAACGAAGGGATCCGACTCGGAAAACACCACATTAGCCTCGCGAAACTACTGAGTGATCTGGATCGAACCAAGGCGAGTTCATAAGATTGATATCCATAAAAAAAGCCTGCAGATCGGAATCCACAGGCTTTCAATTTTGAGTTGTTTTCGTCCGAAAGACTAGCCAACAAGCTTCGCTACCGAAGATACCATCGGTCCGAGAACTGGCTCGACAATGTCCTTGACGCCAGGAATAGCGTAAAGGGTGTTGAGCACGCCGCCGACCTTCTCAAAGTAAGGCTTGAGGAACGGGCCGAGCAAGCTGTTTGCAGCCGCTGGCATCTTGTCCATGCCCAGGTCTGCGTAAGCCTTAGCAGCTTCTTCAAGCTTGCCCTTGGCAGCATTGGCAGTGTCTACGTCCTTGATGGTCCCAAGGATATCGCCGATGCCATCGAACGATCCGCTCAGCTTCTTCTTGAGGTCATCGATGCTGATGCCACCGGGTAGCTCAAGCTTTGCCAAATCTGGAAGTGCTGCATCGACATCTGGAACTGGCCTGACCTTAGGTGCCGTTGCAGGAGAATCCGGAACGCTGGCGATCGGCTTGTTGACAGGCTTTTCTTCCTTCTTGCCGCCGAAAATACCCGAGCTGTAGGCCAGGAAGCCAAGAGCTGCAAGTGCCAACAAAGGCAAGAGCCATCCCAAAGGATTCGAGGCCGGTGCGGCTGCCTTCTGTGCGGTATGGGTCGCAGCATGAGTTGTAGTTCGAGCTGCACTCGATACGGTTTCGGTGGCTTGTCTACCCAAATCGGCCAATCCCATCACACCCTTGAGCTCGCTTGGAAGCGCGCTGCTGAGGAAGTTGTTTTGGCCACCCAAAAGGTTGGTCAGAACGCCTGGATCAAAACCACCAGCCGACTTGGCTTGCTTGCCCACTACACCCATAACGATCGGTGCCAAGGATC
>CAILTZ010000254.1 GCA_903837255.1 uncultured Pirellula sp.
ACGTTGGTTCTGGTCACATCGCGCACCTGAAATCCTGTGGATCTATTTAGAACGTATCCCGATCTGCTAGTAGTAGCAGATCGGGATGTTTTTTTATGTGGCTTGTGCATTCTCGATCGTTGCACAGGATTTCTGGTGCGGTATGCGCCCAGGCCGAATGGATTACGCATGCCAGCAGTGTCGTTGCTGAAGTTCAGCCACTCGCACACAGCACCAGGCCACCACCAGGCTTCAAGCTGCTAGGGTCGTCGAGTACGAGTACCGTATCACTGAGCACGAGTACGAGTACGATGAGATCCGATGCACGAACCTATTATTGTCAGGGGACAATGCAATTGCGAGTGTAGGGCGCCAAAGGTAGCTGGAAGTTACGCCTCCACCGGACAAGTCCGATGGTAGGCTCCGGGCGCCCTTGGGATGATGTGGAAGTCTTCATTTTCGCAATAGATCTCTTGATAATCAAAACTTCTAATTTTTCTGGCGGTGATCGTCCTCGGTGAAACCTTGTCGATCACGAGTACCGTGGATCGTAAAAACGGACAAGGAGAGAGCTGTTGATAAAGGTGTGAACACTCTTAGCAGCCGAACAGCCGGGAACAGGCCTGAGGCGTGAGGCCTGAGGCTTGAGACTTGAGACTTGAGGGAACAGCCAAACAGCCTACCATGCTCGGTGGTACGTTCCGCGGTCGATGGGTTGTAGGGGCTTTAAATGGATAGGGTCGCTTGGTTGTTCGTGCAGTGTTTGAATGATTGTTAGACGACCGCTCCACGAACCCTACGAGCAGCCTTACGCGCGGTCGGCCCCCTCATCCCCCCCGCCCCTTCTCCCCCGTCAAAGCCCGGGGGCGAAGGGGAGCCAAGCGGTTTTTGGAGGAGGCGTGAGGTGTGAGCGGACGGACGTTATCAGCGAATATTAGTGTCCATCAGCGGTTCGGTTTTTTCTTCCTGCCGATCCTATCAGCGGTTTCCTCCGAGGGCTTTTTCAGTTTCGGTGATACAATGACGATTTTGTGCCCCACGCCCACCCAGAGTAAGTCCTATGAAAATCCTCTTCCTTCACGGTTGGCATAGCGTTCCAGGTGGCGTCAAACCGTCCTACCTGATCCAACACGGCTTAGAAGTCATCAACCCAAAACTTGATGACGATGACTTTGACCTGGCTGTACAATCCGCGCAGGAACTCTTCGATCTACACCAACCCGATGTCGTTGTCGGTAGCTCTCGCGGTGGGGCTGTTGCGATGAACCTACTCCCCCACGATTCCAAAATCGTCCTGCTCTGCCCCGCTTGGAAAAAATGGGGCCTCGCCCATCATGTCAAACCCAACACGATCATCCTCCATAGCAGACTCGATGACGTGGTCCCCTTCCAAGACTCGGTCGATCTGGCCCGTGAATCCCAAGCCACCTTGCTCGATGTCGGACACGATCACCGACTCGCCGACCCCCAAACACTTGAGGTCCTCCTGTGGGCATGCAAGCTCCCTGCGACGAGCGAACCTATCCCCGAGCCCGATGACCAACTGCCACTGAGCGAGGATGCCAGCTATCTGTGTGACTCCTGCGGTGAAGAAATCGTTATCCCGCTCGACCTAACCGAAGGCTCCAGCCAAACCTATGTCGAAGACTGCCCTGTGTGCTGTCATGCCAACATCATTCATGTCCATATCGATTCCAACGGCCACGCTTCGGTCTCCGCAGAGCCCGAGCAAGACTAGATAGCTCCACAGGATTTCCGGAGCGCGATGTGACCAGAACCAACGCATGCTGCATGCCCGCAAAGTAGTTGTCAATGTACCTCAACCATTCACTCGCAAGGTAGGCCACCACCCGGCTTCACGCCGGTGGGGCCATGGCTC
>CAILTZ010000255.1 GCA_903837255.1 uncultured Pirellula sp.
CGGACGAGTCCGGTGGTAGGCTCCGAGCGCACCTGTGGTGATGTGGATCTATCTTGGTTACATTCTTCGCCACAATAATTCCTCGAGAACCGTTTTTACCACCCGAGCCCCCCGTCAGGATATACCGTTAGGATATCATGGACGTTTTAGAGTTTCATGGATCCTTTCCAATGTTGGTGAAAATAATGAGAAGACGGATTGCAAGTGTCTTTTGGATTTCGGTCGCAAGCGTTGCTTTGACCATGCTCAGCGGTGGTCGATCCGAGGCCCAAGACCTCGCGACAAAAAAGGCTTATGGTCAGGGCAATGGCGATTTCGTGGTGGGCCCCGAGTACCGTCTGGATCCGGACTTGAGCGATCAAGGCAATCCCAAAGGCAAGCAGTTCGAATTTCGAATGCCACTGGCCGAGAGCAAGATTTTCCCTGGGACCGATTCGACGCTGGATTCGAGCAAGGAGGTTCGCAAGGAACGCAAGATTTTTGTCTATGTCCCGGCGTCTTACAAGGATGGGACCAAAGCCCCTGTGCTGGTGATGCATGACGGACCGAGCAATCTGAACTTGGTTCGAAACGCATTGGATAATCTAACGATCTCCAAGGATGCCAGTCGCAAGCTCCCGGCGTTTATCGCCATCAGCATCGAGAACGGTGGCAATGATGGCAAGGGAAGCCAGCGGGGCTTGGAGTACGATACGATGTCGGACCGGTTGGCAAGGTTCGTGCATGAAGAGGTCTTCGCTGCGGTGTTGAAGAACTCGGAGATTCGAGCCGCGTATCCGAACCTGGCTCTGACCGACGATCCATGGGGCAGGGCCGTCATGGGCTGCAGTTCCGGCGGAGCCGCAGCCTTGTCGATGGGATGGTTCCGACCGGATCTGTTCCGTCGACTTATCACCTACTCAGGAACCTTCGTCGATCAGCAAGACGACGATGCCAGCGAGGAGTCCAAGTATCCTCTTGGGGCTTGGGAGTATCACTCCAGCATGAAGCTCTTTGAGACCTCGGAGAAAAAACCCCTTCGTATCTTCACGCATGTGTCCGACAAGGATCTTCGATTCAATGACGCCGAAGAAACGTATCACAATTGGGTGATGGCCAACGAGCGGACGGCCAAGTCGCTAGCGGCCAAAGGATACGATTATCGGTATGTCTTTAGCCGGGATTCCAGGCACTGCGACAAGAAGGTTTTCGAGCACACCGTTGCCGACACGCTGGTTTGGATGTGGCAAGGCTACGGCCAGTAAAACGCCGTGGGCAACTAGCCGGTCATCCCACCGTCGACTGTTAGGACTTGGCCAGTGACATAGCTTGCGGCTGTGCTGGCCAGGAACAGCACGCAAGCTGCGACGTCGTCGGGCTGTCCCAATCGATTGGCCGGAACTCGCTTCTTGACTTCGTCGACCACCGCATCCCCAAGTGCCTTGGTCATGTCGCTTTCGATGAAACCAGGGGCCACTGCGTTGACAGTGATCTTTCGTTTTGCGAGCTCTTTGGACATTGAGCGGGTAAAGCCGATCATCCCTGCTTTGGTGGCCGAGTAGTTGGTCTGGCCGGCATTTCCGATCAGGCCCGAGACGCTCGACATGTTGATGATGCGCCCGTATCGCTGCCCCATCATGATCAGCGAAGCTGCTCGGCAGAAAAGAAAGCAGCTCGTCAGATTCGCTGCGATGATATCGTCCCATTGTTCGTCGCTCATGCGAGGCAAAAGGGTGTCGCGCGTGATCCCAGCATTGTTGACTAATATATCCAAGCGTTTGTAATCGTTCTCAACGGTCTTGAACAACTCCGCGATCGATGCTCGATCGGTTACATCGCATGAAAGCGCAACGGCATCGCCGCCGGCGGCCTTGATCGTGGCGACGGTCTCTTCGAGCTTCGAGGCGTTTCTCGCAACGCACAGGACCTTGGCTCCGTTTTCCCCAAGCCGAATCGCGACGGCTTGACCGAGCCCCTGCGAGGCACCGGTGACCATCGCTACTTGGCCTTGTAGATTTGCAGTAAGTCCCAATGAAGAAGTCATGTGCGATGCTCCTGGAAGCAAAAAAGAGTGATATTGAACTAATCCCCAAAAGCCTCGCAAGGCGCTTTGCGGTCGGTCCTTTTCAGGGTGCCTGTGAGCACTCTGCCAGTGCCGATTTCGTAGAACTGCTCGACACCCATCTCCAATAGCTTGCGCAAGGAGGCTTCCCACAAAACCGGAGATACGATCTGCCGAGGGAGCAAACTCGCAAACTCGCTAGCAAGGATGTGAGCTTGGGCGTCGACGTTGGCAACCAAAGGAACGTGGGTGTTTGCCAACTCCGCTGAGAGCAAAGCCCTTTCTAGGACTTCGACTGCCGGTTGCATGATTCCGGTGTGAAAGGCTCCTGCGACGGCCAAGCGTATGAATTTGAATCCGGCGTCATTGACGAGCTTTTCGCAAGCATCGATCGACCGAGCATGTCCGGAGATGGCGATGTTGCCTGGACACAGGAGGTTCGCAAGTTGCAAAATTTCGCCGGGCTGGCGAGCTTGGTCGCAAAACGCACTGACCTGCTGCTGATCGACTCCGATCACGCTGGCCATGGAGCTTGCGACGGCACTGGCTGCTGATTGCATCGCTCGACCGCGTGCGGATACAAGCTCGACACCTTTTTCGAAAGACAATCCGCCTGCGGCGTACAAAGCTGAATACTCGCCCAGGCTCAGTCCGGCCACCGCCACGACTTGGTCGGCGATATCGGGCCTCTGCGCATGAAAATCAGCCAAGGCGGCAGCAGAGTGTACGAAGAGAGCCGGTTGGCTATTGCTCGTAAGATTCAATTCGGTGTCCGGACCTGCGGTGCACAGCGCAGCGAGGTCAAAGCCTAGTATCTCCGAGGCTCGTGAAAACAGAACCCTAGCCTGCTCGCTTCGCGCAAGCAATCCAGCGGCCATTCCGACTGACTGGGCTCCCTGCCCAGGAAAAAGTAGGGCAACGTTTGCCACAGTCCCTCCTTGAGCAGCAAGGTCTACTCTTTAGTTTGGCCCATCTCGACCACAACACGGCCCATATAAAAGCCGCACTTTGGGCACACACAATGCGTGGGAACCACGTTGCTGCACTTGCTGCAAACTTGCAGCTGCTTTGGCTTCTTGTGATGGTGCGCACGTCGCTTGCCAGAACGTGAATTGGAATGTCGTCGCTTAGGAACTGCCATGATAAAAAACCACAGATATCAATCGAAAACGGTAGTGCCCGGGTCCTCAATCTCGCCCAGACGAGACGAGTTTCTATTCGTAGGCCAGGATATTGTCAAGTCGCAAACTGTCATAAGACGGGCTTATGGGGTGTTTTTTCCTGATTGGCACCTGCCTAATCGAACGTTCATCGACGGAGTCGCGGGTTGGGTGGGCCAGGACGTACCGGCTGATCCTGGAAAATAATGTCCTGAACTCAAATAAATCGTGGGAAGCTGCGCATCGAGTTGTAGGCCAGCGAACTGGCCCAAGTTTTTCTCGATCTGTGCTCGTCGTGTCTTCTCCTCGAGTTGGTAATGGAAATGGTCTCTCCAAAGAACCAGATGCCCAGCGGACTTTCCGAATTGGAACTTCCGCAACTGCTCTCGTTCAACGATCAGGTCAAGAAACTGGTTGTTGCCGGCGTGCCGATCCGATTCCCGGGCGCACCGAGCCATGTGCCCGAATGGCTCGGTGGAATCAGCAATCGTGTTGCACTCAACGTGGGACTCGGCCAATCTCCCTCAACCGCTCTGAGTTCTGACCCGAGCATCAATCCGGCTTACCTTACGGCCCTTGCTGCATGGCTCGAGAGCCGCAAAGCCTCAGATGCAACCTCAGTCGGTTCTCTTCAAGTCTTAGAACCGTGGGTTCAATCGGGACTCCAGGGGGATCGGCAGGTGGACAAGTCGGGATTGTACGCCTTTTGGTTATGGCTCGTGGCATTGATGGCTTCGATTGTGATGATTCACTCTGTGTGGGTGATGTTTCCCAAGCTCAAGATCTTCTACGAAAACTCTGGACTACAAATTGGGATCGGCTATCGCTGGTCGGAGTGGATCTACGATCGTCTAGGGCTCGTTGCCTCGGTGCTTGCTGCGATGGTACTTGCGGCACCTGTGCTATGGCGGTTGTGGTTTCAAAGGATAGCCAAGCACTGGAGAATCCCGAGTTACACTGCTCGTGTGTTCTTCCTTGTGTACTTGCTTTTGGGTGGAGCCATGACCGCCCTCTTGGGATGGACGGTCCTCTGGCCGGTCGTGGAACTTCTTATCCAGGTCGGAGAACCTCGGTCATGAGCCTCGATGCCAATCAAAACCCCGGCAGTCAAAACCCCGGCAGTCAAAATACCGAGTACTTGGCTCGCATCGACGATGCGATCGCTCAAAGTGCACCCTTGCAGGCATGGCTCATCGAGCGATCTTCGCAAGACAGTAGAATTCCATCCAAGCAAACCAAGCTCTTGCTTCGTTCTCTCCAAGAGCCGATCCAGGCCCAGCTATGGGTCAGCGATCCATCGCTTGCTCCTTTTCTGCCGATCATCCTGAGGGGGGCCGACAAGCCCGAGGATCTTTCGATCTTGGAGCCTTGGTACCGCCTGTTGCTCAAACAACCCTTGGGAATACTCGATCTGTTGCGACGATTCTATTACCCGCTAGCGCTCGGTGCCGCAGCGATAGTCCTCATGTACTACATCTCTGTCGCGATTATCCCGGCGTTCCAAGCGATGTTCGTTGACTTCCAGCTTCGGTTGCCTCCGCTGACAAAGCTGGTTTTCAGCATCGCAAACTTTGTCGCCAATCAAACCCTATTTGCCATCGTTCAGATTCTCATCGGCATCGGCTTGCTGATCGGGATGATCAAACTCATCGGGTATCTACTGGATCGGCTCGAAGGGATCAAGTTGATTGGATTCCTTCGCCGAGGAAACAAAAAGAGCCTCGGATCCATGGCGAGCTGGTCGGGGGCGCTGTCGGAACTTTTGGCGGTCGGAATGCCGGTCGATCGAGCCATAACGACCGCAGGCTTGGCTAGCCAAAGGCCTTGGCTCAAGGTCCAATCGGAGCGGTTGGTCGAGGCTTTCAATTCCAATCCTGATCAACCCTGGAGCAGGCAACCGGGTGCAAATAACTTCTCCAGTTCGTCGATCGCGGCCCTGGATCTGCATCGGCA
>CAILTZ010000256.1 GCA_903837255.1 uncultured Pirellula sp.
GGACGACGATAGCGGTGACATCGAGTACGACGAGGCAGACGATCCGGCTCAAGTTTCAGTTAACGCAGTGACTCGAAACGCTTCATCTCGGGCCACATCGAACGATCAAAGTGACGATCAACGGCCAAGGAAGAAGCAGAAGACGGATCAGCCGGCAACGTCTAAACGTCGACCCGAGCCACCGCCGACGACCTACGTCATCGAAGTCGGAGCTGGCTCAGCAACTTGGACTTGTGATCACCTCGACGCTAACCCAGGTGCTTTTGCTTTGTGCATCGACATTATGTCACCGTTGGAATTTTGGCGACAAATTCCACCACATCTTCGGCCACGAATTCAGTATCACCAGGCACATCCCGAAGATCACCTCACCGACAAGATCGCTCTGGACTTGCTCCGCCGCTACTTTGGTTCAGCAGTTGATCCGGCGCAGGTGACCCGGATTCACTACTCTCCGGAGTGCCAGACGTTATCGAATGCCGGAGTGAATGGTACCTTAAATAAGTTCTCACCGAAGTGGAGGCATCCACACCGGCGATGGGACGAACTCAGCAACAACTTTGTTCCGCTCGATCGCTCCGACAAGGCCCGTGCAGACGATCGTTTTCGAACCGAAGTGTTGATCGAGTTTCTCTTACCATGGTCGAAGCGACATCCTCACGTTCAGATCACCGTCGAAAATCCCGACTTCGGTCTGTTTGTCGAGATGTCGGACGTCAAATTCGTTTCTACGCAAGAGGGTTGGTTGATTAGCCGCGCAGACCACTGTAAACTCGGCGACCCCTCTTTCGACCCAATTGTCAGCCAGAAGCGTACAGTTTATTTGACGTTCGGATATCCTCAGTTCGATATAAGATGCTCCAAAGAGGATCGATGCAACTACATGACTCCAGCGACTAACCATCACCGATATTGTATTCGAATGGACAGCAAACGGCGTGCGATGGGTCAAATACATGTAGACGACCCAATCCTGCGGTCTCGGATCCCGAGAGGCGTGTGTGCATTCATTCGTCAACAAGGCTTGAACGGCAACACAGCTACGGCACCAGATCCAACTCGTTCGGATACGCCTCGACGCAAACGCCGCCTGAAGGTGATGCCACCACACTTGGTCAAGCTATGGCACAGTCGGTTTGGGCACTGCGGACGCAGTCGGTTGTATCGAGCTTTACGTGATCTAGCTTTTCTCAAGCACTACGTGTTGCCTAGTAAGATTTCGTGTCAAGCTTGTGATACCTCGAAGGCTAAACGCAAGTCGCACTCTGGACATCTCGAGCCAGCACAATATCCGAACCAGATTTGGCATATGGACCTCATTAACTTCCTCACTCCGGACATCCACGGCAACTTGCATGCGTTGGTGATGGTCGACGGCAAGAGCCGCTTGAAGGATGTCTACCCGATCAAGTTGAAGAATGACGCGATGAGAGCTATTCAAGAGCATTTAGCGTTTATTCGCATTCGACCGGAGAGTTTTCGTGTAGACGAAGGAGGGGAGTTCAAAGGCGAATCGGCAACCGGACTCATCGATTTGTGTACTTCGCTTGGTATCCGCCTTGAAGTTGTTCCACCCGGCGAACACGAACAACACGGTATCGTGGAGAGGGCAAACCAGTCATTAACTCGTATGGCAGCAGCGATGCTTACATCGGCAGGCTTGGGAAAAGAATATTGGTCTTACGCTCTCAAGTACGCCGCCTACGCTGATCGCTATCTGTCAAGTTCAGACGATCTACCCTCACCATATCGGCAATGGCACGGTATTCTCGAACACCAACCTCGTTTGACAGCTTTCGGTACGCCATTAATCTATCGGCAACAAGAAAAAGCTCGTCAACACAAGCTTGACCCTCGCGGACATCGAGCCATTTTTCTTGGTTACGCTAACGAGTTCGGCACCATCTACCTCATCGACCGAGATGCACCCGGCGAACCAATTCGAATGACCGTCAACGACCTCAAGCGTACGTATCAAGAGGAGCTCGTTGTCGATTATTATCGTGGGGAGATCACTAACCCAGAGTCGCTGATTTTGGCCAAGAACAACAC
>CAILTZ010000257.1 GCA_903837255.1 uncultured Pirellula sp.
CCTTGGCGAAGTTAGTAAGCCTTGGCAAAAATCGCTTGGGTGCTCGATGCTTTACCCGTTAGGAAGCAACTGCCGGAGCCCTTGGGTGAATCCAGCGGAATGCAACGGATGGTGACCTTGAGTTCATCCAGGAGTCCTTGGACTTCCTCTTCGCTGCTGAACCAACACTTGGCAAACCCACCGCCGACCGAGCGACCTTGTTCGTCATCGGGTTTAAAGTAATCGCGAAACTCAGCTTCGCTGTGGAGCTCGACCGTGTTTGCTTCTCGCATCGCCAAAGCCTTGGTAAACAGATTGGTTTGGATGCTTTGCAACTGGTCGCTGATACTCGATACCAGAGTCGCGATCGGCATCGAACCACTTTCGCCTGTGTCTCTGCGCGATACAAAGGCAGCTTGGTTGGCCATGTCTTTCGGGCCGACATCGACTCTCACGGGGACTCCCCGCTTGACGTGATACCACTTCTTCTCCCCCCCTCGCATGTCACGGCTATCGATCTCGACACGCAGCGGTTCGCCAAAGGCGCTTTGGGCCGAGAGTTGCTTGCGGAGTGAATCGCAGTAAGCCATCACGTCAGCTTTTTGCTGATCGTCGCGGTAGATCGGGATCAAGACGATCTGAGTAGGAGCAAGTCTCGGAGGCAAGACCAATCCGTCGTCGTCCGAGTGGGTCATGATCAATGCTCCGATCAATCGGGTCGAGACCCCCCAGGAGGTCGTCCACGCGTATTCGATCTGGCCGGCTTGGCTTTGAAATTTGATCTCTTGAGCCTTGGAAAAGTTCTGGCCCAAGAAGTGTGATGTGCCTGCCTGCAGAGCCTTGCGATCCTGCATCATCGCTTCGATCGAAAGGGTGGTGACGGCTCCTGGGAACCGTTCTCCGGCGGTCTTCTCGCCACGGATCACCGGCATCGCCATGTAGTTCTCTGCAAAGTCTGTATACACATCGAGCATCTTGTGAGTCTCTTCCATCGCCTCTTGGGCCGTGGCATGGACCGTGTGACCTTCCTGCCAAAGAAACTCGGAGGTGCGCAAGAATAGCCGAGTCCGCATCTCCCAACGCACCACATTGGCCCACTGATTGATCAAGATCGGCAGATCGCGATAGGATTGGACCCATTTGGCATAGGTCGCCCCGATGATCGTTTCGCTCGTCGGCCGGACAATCAGCGGCTCCTCCAACGGGCCTGCGGGCCTCAGGCCACCCTTGCCGTCTGGTTCGAGCCGATGGTGGGTCACCACCGCACACTCCTTGGCAAACCCCTCAACGTGCTTGGCCTCTTTTTCCAAAAAACTCATCGGGATAAACAGGGGAAAATAAGCATTCTGATGGCCGGTCTCCTTGAACATCCGGTCGAGCCCTTTTTGCATGTTTTCCCAGAGGGAATAGCCCCAAGGCTTGATCACCATGCAACCGCGGACCGCACTGTTTTCGGCTAAATCCGCCCCCTTGATGACCTGTTGGTACCACTCTGGATAGTCTTCAGCACGGGTCGGGGAGATGGCAGTTTTCGCAGTGGACATGTCGGCTTTTCGAAAAACGGGTAATTTTTATTCGCCAAAATCGAGCTAAAAGTTCGATTTTTGCCTATGATTGACTGTCGGATTGGACACGAAGTTTAGCCCATTGCTGTGTGTCCACCAGACGGCCGCGGCCG
>CAILTZ010000258.1 GCA_903837255.1 uncultured Pirellula sp.
AGCCCAAGGAAAAATCCCCTGTTTGGAGGTGAACAAACGGCATTTTTTCACTATATTTAGACCGTGGCAGTCGCCCTGATGCCAGTCGCCCTAGTAGCTCAGTTGGATAGAGCGCGGCTTTCCTAAAGGGGAGTTTTTGATAAATAACCCATGTTTTTTATGGGTTTGCTGTCCGGGGCATCGTGACAGGGCGGATAGAGCATAGCTTCGGTGCCCGATGCAGTTCTCGCTTGCCTTGACCGAACGCGATTCTCCATTGGTTCCAGTCGCCTTTACCGTACTGGCTCTCTAGTTCCTTCATGCCGATGTCGCTCATTTGTGCTGACCAGTTCAGCTTATGCCTCCGATGAAAGAACACTCGATCGCTCAGGCAGCGAACATCGATGCTCCTCTCTTGGAGGTGGTAAGCCACCCAGTAATCCCAAGCTGGCTGGCCGATTGCCAGATCTAAATTAGGCAACGTGTCTACCTGCTCTGGGAACAGCAAAAACGCATCAATTCCCCAAAGTTCTGGCTCGGCATCTCCAGGGTGGGTTATCCAATTCTGCCGCACTCCTGCGATTGCCGTCCTGGTGTCGATCGCGTCGAGGATCCAGTCCTGCGCACTGTAAATCGCTATGTCGGAGTTTACCAACAAGATCGGCCCATCGCCCCCCAGCCGCATCAAGTCTCGAACCCTCGGCGTTGGCCGGTCAAACAGGCCGGACGCTTGGACGGTCCTGAATTCGACGTCTGGGAATCGATTGGCAAGCTCAGGAATCTCGCCGGGGAGGTTGCCCGAAACAACCCGCAGTCCGAACCGCATCCAGGATCGGACGCATTCCGCTTGCGATTCCCGGTGAGCCTCGAGCGGTGAAAGCGATGTCACGGCCGTAACGCGATCAATTTGCGGCTGCTGCTTCCAGTACAAATGCGGTCGCCAATACCTCAATGCCTTTTCCGGCGTCCATGTTGGGCTGCTGAGCTTTCGATTGACGGCATTGTGCAGGCTAAGGCCCCAAAGGAATCGATTCTCAGGCGTGTTGAACGTGGGCGGGTGCTTGATTTTGTACTCGGCGTAAAATTCGTTGCAAGTGCAGTCGAACCGCGGTATTAGGGGCTCCCACTCGGACTGGAGCCATTCCAGCTCTCTCTGCGGATCGTGCTCGCCCTCGGGTTCGCGGCAATGCAGGACTCGCCACGCCCTAGCTCCCTCGCTCTGCCTTTGCTGCAGCCCTGCAAACTCAACCCTGGATCGCCGAAGTTTATCCCGCAACTCGTCGTCCGAAAAAGTTCGATTGCTTGCAGGAATCTTGACGACGCGGTTTTTGGTCCCATCCTGCAGATGGCAAATTCCACAACGGCAATAAACCGGGAAGTGAATCTTTGGAACGGCTACCGTCCCGCCACACTCCGAGCAAGTCCAGCTTTCCATTCTCTATGGATTCCAATAAACGGTTAGGTGATAGTTGCAGCCGCCCCTGGTGAAAATCTCTTCGATGCGTGTGGCGGAGCTGCATAAGCAAGTGAAATCAAGTGCTGACACAAACACTGGGCCATAAGTGAACTCCATGGGGTTGCAGTCTGCTGATATGGGAAACCCCAGATCGCCGCAGGTTCCTTGAGGCTTTCCGCAGGAATTCAGGCACCCTTCGAGGATCGCAGCCCTCGCCAAAAACGGGTCGAACTCTCCGTAATAGTTTCGCGTCGGGCAGTTAAAAATAACCTTCCAGTTTTGCCCGCTCCCGTAGTAGTAGTTCTGGCAGCACATCCCCTCGCCCTCCCACCTCGCTGAAAAGCGATTCCAGTTAAGCGGGAATTCGCAAACAGGGAGAAGGTCTAGCCGCTTGCAGTTGTCCGGGTCCGGCCAGA
>CAILTZ010000259.1 GCA_903837255.1 uncultured Pirellula sp.
CTCAAGGTATCTTGCCAGCCAACTGTAAATCATCCAAAGTCCAAAAACAAACAACGGAAACACAACGCAAAGGATGCAAAACGTCGGTGCCTGAAAGATCGATAGCAGTCTATCGCTAGGAACTCGATCATCCGCCATAATCGACTCCTGCGGATTGCGATCGGACATCGCGGGTATCTTGGACAGATACCAAGCGTAGGGGATCGAATAGACCAGTCCACAAATCCCGAGCAGAATAAAGGCACCACGCCAATTACCTTGCTGTGCCATCCATCCACCGAAGGACCCTCCCGCGATCACACCCGCAATTTGGGCCGTGGTCAAGCTGGCCACTGCCCTGGATCTCCATTTGGCAGCCGTAAAATTGGTTGTCAAGGAAATCGCTGCCGGCATAAAAAGGGCCTCAGAAATCCCCATCGCGGCGCGCATCCCAAGCAGCATCGTGGCCGACACCGACAATCCCGTCGCGATCGTAACCACGCTCCAGACGATCAAGCTGCCGACAATAAGTCTCTTTTTCGAATACCTGTCGGCGAGCCAACCGGCCACTGGGCATCCGATCCCATAAACCCATAAGAAAAAGGAGCCTGTGAGCCCCAGTTGCATGTCGCTCATCGACAGATCCGTCTTGAGCACTTTGAACATCGCAAAAATCGCTTGCCGATCGCAGTAGTTCAAAAAGTACGCGATCCACATCCACCCGACCAAGATCGCTGTAGACGATGCCGAATGATGACTAGGTCTTGAGTCGTTCACGGCATGGTCCTACTTGGGAGATAGTTCATCGCTAAAGTGCGAAACTCAATCAGTTGCTGGTCAATCCACTCGTCGCCCTTTTCGAGTTCTTTGGCTAAAATCAACGCGACGGTCGGGGCTGCCTCGATGGCATCCCTGGCTCGCAAAAATAGTAACCGATCCCTCCGAGCCAAGACATCCTCGACCGTCCTTGCCATCTGAAACCGGGCCGCCCAAATCACATCGACGGGCTTGAGTGGATAACCTTCTACGATGGGCAAACCCAACGCTCCATCCTGGGCCACTAGATCGGCTTTCCCCACAAGGTCAAGCCCATGAAGCGGTAGATCCTTGGTGATGCATCTAGCCTTGGCAAGCCCAACCGACTCGATCGCGCGATCGACGCAATCCTCGGCCATCTTCCTGGCCGTTGTCCATTTTCCTCCGGTGATGGTGATCAACCCTGACTCGGAAATCAAGATGGTATGATCTCGCGAAAGTTTCGATGTATTGGAACCTCCCGATTTGGCTTTCACCAGAGGGCGAACGCCAACGAAAATGCTCAGAATATCAGAGCGGGTTGGCTTTTTGGAAAGATAAGCTCCTGCGGTTTTCAGAAGAAATTGGATCTCATCCTCCGTGGCGATCGGCTCCTGGGTGGCCCGATCGATCGGCGTGTCGGTTGTGCCGACCACAGTATGGCCATGCCAAGGAATCAGAAAGATCACTCGGCCGTCGCTGGTCTTTGGAACAATCACCGCAGCATCGCCCGGGAGAAAACTATGGTCCAAGACGATATGAACGCCTTGGCTCGGTGCAATGATCGGTTTCGTTGTGGGCAGGTCGGCAACCCTGAGCTCGTCGCAGAATGGTCCAGTCGCATTGATCACACAGCGGGCTTGGACATCGAAGCTGCCAACCGATTTCTCTAGCGGCAATTGCGATTCAAGATCCACTAGGCGAACCCCCGTGATCCTGCCATCAGAATTTTTGAGAAACGACTCCGCTTGCACATAATTGCAAACGACCGCACCGTGTTCGTCGGCCGTCTGTACGATGTTGAGTAGCAGCTGAGCATCGTCGAACTGTCCATCGGAGTAGAGCACACCGTGGCGGGCCAACTCGGGAGCAATCGTCGGCACATAGTCTCTGCACTGGCTGGCATTGAGTCGCTTTGCCTTGGCAAAACCGCTTTTCCCGGCGAGCATATCGTAAAAGACAAAGCCGAGCCCGTACCAAACCTTTTCTAACCAGGATTTGCAAGGTACCAAGAATGACATTTCATGGACGGTATGCGGTGCATTGTTCCTCAACAGACTTCGCTCATGCAATGCATCGCGCACCAGACCGATGTTGCCTTGTGCGAGATAGCGGACGCCACCATGAACGAGCTTCGTCGAGCGGCTCGATGTCCCTTTACCGAAGTCGGCGCGATCGACCAAGGCGACGGTCAGGCCCCGCGAAGCAGCATCGAGTGCGATGCTCGCCCCCGTCGCCCCAGCACCGACCACAACCAGATCCCAAACGGTCGATGATTTTAGACGATCCAGATTCGTTGATCGGTTTAGCGACATAGTCGGGTAAGGCTCTTTAGTTTTGGCGTCTGCGCAAAGCTCGATCAGGAATGTTCAACCCATTCACGGGAACGATCCAGAGCCTCTGACCATCGTTCGCGGCGTGCAAGCGCCTCCTGAGGCTTCATCTTCGGCTCGAACCTACGGTCCGCTTGCCAGATCCTCTCGATCTCCGAGTCGCTTTTCCAGAAACCGGTCGCTAATCCTGCAAGATAGGCAGCTCCTAGGCTGGTAGTTTCGATGATTTTCGGTCGCACCACAGGACACTGCATGATGTCTGCTTGGAATTGCATCAAGAGATTGTTCGCGCTAGCCCCGCCGTCAACCCGCAGTTCCCGAAGCTTGCTTCCGGAGTCTTTTTCCATTGCGGTCAGCACATCAGCAACCTGAA
>CAILTZ010000260.1 GCA_903837255.1 uncultured Pirellula sp.
ACCCACGTGGAGTTTTTGTTGATCACGCTGACCGCATTTGGGTGGTCTCCCAGGACGAGCAGCAATTAGTTAGGGTGTCGAAAGACGGCCAAGTCGAACCCATCGTTTCAAAAAGAACCTTTGAATTCCCCCATCAAGTCGTCGTCAACACCAAGGATCAAATCTGGGTAAGCGATGGTTATCGCAAGGGGATCTGGTCCTGGAAGCTCGGCCAAGAGCCGAAACTAGTCGTATCGGGTGACCCTCTCCAAAACCCCGTTGGGCTGTTCTTGGTAGACGACCAACCTGTGATCGTCGATCCGCATGCTCAAGCCGTTTTCAAGTTGACCGACGGCGGTTTGGTCAAGTGGTTTGCGATCGAAAACAAGTAGCATGGGTGACCCGAGCGGCATACTGGTCACGATCGAAGGCTGGGGGGTGAATCTTGCGGGTTGCTATGGCAACGCTCTGCTTCCGACACCCAGCATCGACCGACTCGCCGCACACGGTATTGTCTTCGATCAATTTTGGATGCACTCGACCTATCTAGAGCCTAACCTACGAGCCATCCTTCAGAGCATCCATCCGAGTCGCTGGCTCGTGGCGACCGACAGCATTCAAGCGACAAGTATGCTCAGGGATATTGCCGACTTGGATCGACTCGATGTGACGCATGATCCCGATCGGGAGAGCTTTGATCACCTTTTGACCGAAGCTTTGGAGTCCTGGTTACAACAGCGACAACAGACCCCATTTCTGTGGATCCACTCCAAGGGGCTTGCAGGTGCATGGGATGCACCCTACGCCTACCGGCAATTGATGTGCGATGCGGATGACCCCGATCCGCCCAAGGATATTGACGCTCCGGACTTGGTCCTCTCTGAAGATTTTGATCCTGACCTGCTCTTCGGCTTAGCCTGTGGAGCCGGTGCACAGTCGGTTGTCATCGATCAAGGAATCGGACTGATCCTACAAACGCTCAAGGAGATAGGTATCGAGGAGAATTGCTGGATCGCTCTGGCAGGGATCCTAGGCTTTCCTCTGGGCGAACATCGGCGAGTTGGGCTTGGTCATCGAAGCCTTGACCCTACGTCCATCAAGCCTGCGCATGCGGACGCTTATTCGGAACGCTTGCATACCCCCTGGATGATCCGTCCCGCGCCAGAAATGAAACTTGGCACGAGGCTGACTCGTCTGTTGCAACCAAGAGACCTTGGCGACTGGATCGAAAGTTTGTCCGATGGCCGGGACAGCAAAGACTTGGTTGAAGCCTATCAAGATGCTACCCTGGCCTGGGCAACCTCTGATGATGAAATCGCCTTGCTAACCGAGCACTGGAGCGGTCGATTCGATACATCCAAAGACTCAAATGGGGTGGTTTCGATCCTAGAAGATCGCATCGGGGAAATCTATTGTTTTCCCGAAGACCGCTGGCAACAAAACGAAATTGGCAATCGTGTTCCAGAAGTGCAAATTCTCATGCGCCAAATCGCATCGATACTCTTGCTAGACCATCACAAGCCCAATCCGCAGTCAGATCGTCTAAGCGAGTTGCTTTCGGATCTGAGCACCATTCGAAGATAACTCGAGCTACCAAAGACCCTATTTTAGCGATGCGAAACTCTACCAACCTACTTGTCCCAAATGCTTCAGATCCAATCGCCAGGGTCTATATGCCTCGCCCCAGTCGACATCCGAATATCTTTAGAAAGAGAATCGATCGAACCGAGGGCAACCCGCAACCCGGCGACTGGGTGGCAGTCTATGCCACGGATGTTGATCCGTCTCCTGCGAACCCAAACAACGAACCGCTGCTCTTCGCGTATGGGATCTACAATCCTCGATCCGAAGTCGCCGTGCGTTTGTACTTTTGGCAAACGCGGCTCCCAGACTTGGCCGATTGGGATTCTCTGATCAAAGACGCGATCGACCTGAGGCACCAAACACTACTGATTCCCAACACCACCAATGCTTATCGAATCATCCACGGGGAATCGGATGGATTCCCCGGCTTGGTCGTCGATCGCTACGGCGATTGCCTTAGCGCCGAAGCCTTCAGCCTAGGCATGGCTCAACGAGCCCCTGAGCTTCTTGCGCGAATTCACTCGCTGCTAGGTACCAAGCATAGCTTGGTGTGTGCATCCCCGCAGTTTACGAGCCAAGAGGGTGGTATTTGGCAAGATTCAAAATCGGAGAACTTTCCTGCATACGCGACGATCGAGGAAAACCAGGTGAAGTACCGAATTCACTTCGGGACTGGGGCACAAAACCGGTTTCTTTTGCGATCAACGTGAAAATCG
>CAILTZ010000261.1 GCA_903837255.1 uncultured Pirellula sp.
CAAATCCTAAAAAAAGCCCCGTGAGTGTTGCGTAAGTCCCGAGTCGAACATGCTAAACGATCGAGGAAAAATCGGGTAGGCAAAAAAAGGAACCTGCGGCTGTGCTACAATAGTTTTCAACCGAAAATCCACTCCTATTTCCCTCCCACGTTGGGTCGATCCTGCCACGAGGTGCCATCATCGATATTGTTATTCAGCCCGACCGCACCCGAATGGGAGCTTACGCAGCCAAACTCGCCGCGATGATCTTGCGCAGCGCAATCGCTGAACAGGGCCAAGCCCGCATCATCGTCGCGACAGGTTCAAGTCAGTTCGAGGTCCTTGAATCACTCACCCACGAACCAGGCATCGACTGGTCCTGTGTCGATGGTTTTCATCTCGACGAGTACGTCGGGATCGCCTCAGACCACCCAGCTTCTTTTTGCGGATATTTGAAATCCAGATTTGTAGACAAAGTCCCCTTGCGCTCGTTCCACTACCTCGATGGCACGAAAGAGCCCAAGTCGGTGTGCGAGCGGGCATCGCTGAGTCTCCTCAAAACCCCCGTTGATGTGGCGATGATCGGTATCGGAGAAAACGGGCACCTAGCCTTCAATGACCCACCCGCCGATTTCCAAACCACCGAAGCTTACCATGTCGTCGTTCTCGATGAAGCTTGCAGAAAACAGCAGGTGGGCGAAGGTTGGTTTCCGAACCTCGAAGCAGTTCCAACGCATGCAATCAGCATGACAGTCCACCAAATTCTGCAGTCCAGGAAGATCATCTGCAGTGTCCCTGATGAGCGTAAAGCCGTCGCTGTTCGCGATAGCGTCGAGGGTCCGACAACCAACCTCGTCCCTGGCTCGATCCTTAAACGACACCCCAATACAACACTGGTGCTCGACCGGTCCGCCGCAAGCTTGCTCAAGCCTCTATAGGCGATAGCCCAAAGATCTAGAACCTCAGGTTCCTAATTCAACGCCGCCTGTATTGAGTCATTCTCGTTGGCGTTTCATCATCAATACCCCACTTGAGTTTCCCAAATGAAAACACTTCTATCGACAGTCTCAGTTCGGTTCATTGGCTTGCTCAGTACCGCGATTGTGCTGGCCCTATGGCTCTCGAGCGTCGAGGCCCAGGAGTTTATTCCACGCACGCAGTCCAAACCACCCGGACCACCCCTTAGTCCTTCAGAAGCCTTGTCCAGAATGGTTGTTCCCGAGGGCTTCCACGTCGAGTTGGTCGCATCGGAACCAGATATCCAAAACCCAGTCGCGATGGCCTTCGATGATGCCGGACGCATCTATGTCACGGAGAGTTTCGAATATCCGCGTCATGAACCAGGGCCAGGTAAAGACCGCATCAAGATCCTCAGCGACACCGATGGCGATGGAAAAGTCGATCGTGTGAAGGTCTTTGCCGAGGGTTTGAACATCCCCTCTGGAATCGCCGTGGGACATGGGGGTGTTTGGGTCGCCAATGCACCGGACATCCTATTTTTGCAGGATACCGATGGAGACGATGTTGCCGACGTGTCGACGGTGGTGGTCACAGGATTTGGCAGAATCGATACGCACGAACTGCCCAATGCACTGACCTGGGGCCCAGATGGATATCTGTATGGTCTTAACGGTGTATTTAATCCATCGGTCGTTGAACAAGACGGACGAAGATTCGAGTTCACCTGCGCGATGTTTCGAATTCATCCACGCACCAAGAAGTTCGAGATCTTTTGCGAAGGAACCAGCAACCCCTGGGGGATCGCTTTTGACTCCGTCGGTAGCTCGTTCATTAGCGCATGCGTGATCGATCACCTTTGGCATCTGACCGAAACCGGTTATTACTTGCGTCAAGGTGGTCCCTATCCACCTCATACTTGGTGGGCCGAGTCGATCGTCAAGCACAAGCACCAGATGGCCGCTTATTGCGGTATCGAATACTTCGACTCGGACGCTTATCCAGAACGCTACCGAGGCAAACTCTACATGGGGAACATCCACGGCGGTTGCATCAATGTCGATCGCATCGAACGCTCAGGGGCAACCTACAAGGGATTCGGTGAACCCGACTTTCTGACTGCCAACGATGTTTGGTTCATGCCGGTGGCACAAAAAATCGGACCAGACGGTTGCCTGTACGTTCTGGATTGGTACGACCGCTACCACTGCTACCAAGACGCCTCGGCCGATCCCAAAGGGGTCGACCGAGGACACGGCAGACTCTATCGCATCGTCCATGGAGAAAGACCCGAAAGCCGCTTCAAGGATATCTCTAAACTCACTGAATCAGAGCTTGTCTCTGCACTTTCGGATCCGAATCTCTTCGTCAGGCAACGGACCCAATTGGAACTAGCCGAACGGGGACTGACCAAGGGTTCACCTGCGGCCATCGAACTAGAGAAGATCGCTAAAGACCATGAAAACCGCAAAACGCAATTGCATGCGATCTGGGCTCTGGCCGGATCCGGTGCTTTGAACGAAACACTCTTGGAATCGCTCCTGAAGCATACCAACCCTGAGGTTCGGGCTTGGGCAGTTCGACTCGCTGGAGACCAGTTCGCATCGGACCAAGAACTTGCCACAAAATGCAGAGAGCTGGCCAAAGATGTCGATGAGCGTGTTCGGTTGCAAGCCTCGATCGCCTCAACCAAATTCCATCGCGTTGATGGCGATCAAACAACCTGGGTTGCGAGCCAACTGGATGTCTTAAGTGCCGGTTCGACGAATCCCTCTACCGATCCGATCCTCGGCAGAATCGTTTGGCAAAATCTGCGATCCGCAAGCGATGGAGCTCGAGGCCAAGTTGTGCAGCGAATCTTGCAATCCCCGGAAGGCTCCGAAACACTGCTCAAGTCGATGCTTCCGAGGTTTGCTTTGAAGTGGACCGAAGGTCTTCCCCGGTCGGGTTTCGACCCAAAACATATCGAAGTGATCCGAGATCTATTCTCGCTAGTTAACTTCTTTCGCAAAACCGAACCGAGTCTTTCGGTATCGATCCTGCAACCCATGGTCAACCGAACCCTCGAAAAAGGCTTCGATACCGCGGAGCTTCAGGGGCTGGTTCGCCGTTTTTACGCCCCTGATGGCAACATCGCCTGGGATCAACTCAAACCAGCCGAAGCCTGGGACAAACAGCAATTGATCTTAGGTCTGCTCGTGAGCAACCCGCAGGCGATCGCAGCCGCCAAACGAGCGGTCCTGGATGCTCAGCAACCCTCCGAAGTACGCAAGGACTTGTTGCGATTCGTAGCCAAAGAATCCCATCAAACAGCTCGTGAAGCGATGCTACAAGTCCTGCGTCAGGAGGCTCAAGGATCTAAGCCCGAGAAAGCCTGGCGAAACATTTCGCTCGATCTTGGAATCGAAAACTATCAACCCGAAGACCGAGCAACACTCGAAGAGCTCGTTCCACGATTGCCAGGGGACTTGCAGGCAGCCATCGCCGAGCGGATGTGCCAACGCGAACCAACAGCGAGCGTGCTTCTGACTTGGATCGCCCAAGGCAAATTGCGCAAAGAGCTCCTGAGCCCCAATCGAATCCGACTGCTGGCCACGCAAGGTTCCGTGGGTGCAAAAGAGCTGATTTCCAAGGTTTTTGGCACTGTGAATGTCGAGGGGACTCAAGAGCGAGAGAAGGTTGTTGCCATGATCAGCCAGCAGCTCAAAGGAAACGCTCGCGGAGACGCCCAGAAAGGTTGGGTGGTCTACGAGCGTATCTGCGGCCAATGCCATGTCATGCATGAACGAGGGATCGAGGTCGGGCCAAACATCACCGCCAATGGTCGAGGATCGTTCGAGCAGTTGCTCGTGAGCGTTTTCAACCCCAGCTTGGTCATCGGGGATGCCTACCGCTCGGTCACGATCCGGACAACGGATGGAACGGTCATTACAGGCTTGTTGGTGGCTCGCGATGTTCGCAAGACAGTGGTCAAAACCCAGGGCGGCAAGGAGGTCACTGTGCAGACCGAGGAGATCGAAGCGTTCCAGCAGGACAAAAAATCCTTGATGCCAGAAGGGATCGAGAGCCAATTATCTGCCCAGGAATTGGCGGATCTTTTCGCTCTGCTGTCGCTAGAAAAGCCACCGGGTAGCCCAGAGAACGCCGAGATTTCGGGAACTCCGGAAAAGCTACACCAGGGTCGCTGAGAGACTCATCGCTTGGGTTTGCTCGTCGAAGGAGTCTTGCTGGTAGCTCCCTTGCTTGGGGAGCTCTTGCTTGCAGAGCTCTGGGAGTTCGAGCGATAAGACATCGAGCCGGTGGATCGACCGCTGGAATCGCGGAATTGGGTTCGGCCCGAGGATGAACTCGAGGAGGATTGACTCGAACCGACGGTTCGGCCACTAGCGTCGCGGAACTCAACGCGCCCGTTTGAAGACTCTTTGGCCTGTCCGATCGTCCGCCCCGATGAGGAACGGATGGTGGTATTGCCAGAACCAGGGGTCGTGGAATTCGAGTTCGAAGATCCAATCGTACGACCACTAGCATCGCGAAATGTGACGCGGCCTCCTTGCATGGTTGCCGATCCAGTGGACCGCCCGCTGGCATCGCGGAAGGTGATGCGGTCGCCAGATCGTGTGGCACTTCCAGTCGTGCGCCCGCTGGCGTCTTTGAAATCGGACCTGTCGGTTCCACTGGTTACGGCCGATTGCCACTGCTTAAGTTGCGAAAGATCCGATCGATCAGACTGCGCTAAAGCAATGCTTGAACATGCAAAAAATACAACCAGAACCAATGTTGCTGGGGCGTTGGTCATCGATAGATCTCCGATATGTGGGCCGAGTGAGCGTTTAGGCGGTCGACGTGAACCGCATTGGTATTTTGGGGTAGGCCGATGGGCCGATCAAGCCCAGGAGGATAAAACACAAAAAGTTTGGGGTTTTCCCAAACTTTCTGTAGAGGTTTTCGCTATTCACCAGACGTCGCCTAGGGGCGGGTTGGGGCGATCCCAAGTTGCTCTTCCTCTTCCTGAGGGATGATGATTCGAGGAGTCACTGTGAACATCAAGGTTTCGGTATCTCGCCCGATCGCATTGTTCTTGAACAAGCGATTGATGTAAGGGATCTTTGAAAGAATCGGAGTACCCTTTTCGATCCGTTCCTCTGAGAGCCGTTTGATACCACCCATGAGAATGGTACCTCCGTCAGGAACCGTCACCGTTGTGCTCACGCTCGTCTGGGAGAAGGCAGGTTGCTGGACCGTGATGCCTTCGACGATCTGCTCCTCATTGTTCCGACCTGGCGTGGGTAGACCGTTGGATGGATTGAGGATGCTGGTACCCGATTTGGTACTCTTGCGACCTTGGAAGGTAAACTCTCGATCTGTCGCACCTAGACGTGTAAACTGTGGCATCATGGTCAAGCGAACGAATCGCTTGTCAGGAGACACGACCGGTTGCACGTTCATCTGAGTTCCTTCGCTCAAGACCACGATGATTGGCCGTTGCCCGACTGCGAAATCACCGACGATCGGTTGATAACCCAGAACGAATGGCCGAGTTGTCGTGTCGTTGATGGTACCGAATTGTCCATCGAACATCGTTACCTTGGGAGCTTGTAAAACGTTGGACCGCGTATTGCCTTGGGCTGCTTGCAGGAACAAGAACATTTCAATGTCGCTTAGGATCGCCACACCGATGGTGCTACCTGCCCCGGGATCAAACCCACCGAAACTCGGAACGGTGGTCCCGAAGCTCCCTTGAGTCAACCGGAAGTCCAAGTCAGCTGTAGGAACCAGAGCGTTTGGATTGGTGCTACCCGCATCGGTCTCAACACCGAAGGAGATCGAAGGACCGGAGTCCTCGCGTGGGATTTTGTTGCGAGTATTGTCATCTAGCGAGATTTGGAAGTTCACACCCATTTTCTCGAAGAAGTTATCCGAGAGCTTGATGAACCGGACTTCGATCGTCACCTGCAGATTCTGGAGGGACCGCAGGCTCCTGAGCAGATCGGCGATTTGCTCGTGAGTCTCTTGAGGTGCGTTGACGATCAAGCTTAGGTTTTGCCGGAATGGACTCATCGTGGCTGTTCCGCCTGCGTTGAGCCAGACATCCGGCGATATGGTCGTCTCGATCAGTCGCATAAGTTCCGAGAAGTTTGCCATCGAACCGCCTCCGAGAACCCCCGAGGTGCTGTTGGCCGACATCGGATCTGCTCCGAACATCGATAGAGCCGAGTTGGCCGCGGATCCGGGCGATGCACCAGCGAACTGAGCCAGCACATTGGTATTCGAATTGATGCTGGCCATCTGTCTGTTACGCAGCGCCATGGCGTCTTGCTCTTGAACATTCACGGCCACAAAGCTGTCCTGAGCTTGATAGGCCGCCTGCAGAGCACCCCCCATCCCCGTGTTGTTGTCGGAGATGAAGTTTGCGATGGGGATGACAAGATCGCGTACAGAATAGGTCTTGCTGTACATCTCTTGTTGCATGTAGCGACGACTTTGGATCTTGACCACTTCGTTCTTAACAACATAGGTCAGATTCAGCGGCTCAAGG
>CAILTZ010000262.1 GCA_903837255.1 uncultured Pirellula sp.
CTCTCTGTGATCTCCTCTCTGTGACTCTGTGGTTCCCTTGGATTTTTATCCTGTGGGGCAAGGTTCTTCTGGATTTAGCATTAACTCGGGTAATTTCTCCGGTTTTTTGTATAAAATCTTAGCCTTGGGCCGTTCCACTATCGGGATAGCGGCTTGTGGGCCGATCCGTTCCCCATTGAACCCAATCAACTGAACCAAATCATATCCCTAGTGGCACGAACATGCCGATAGATCATCCCTCATGAGCGCTTCGAATTCCGCAAGCCGTTGGGTTAAACGATTGCTGCTCTTCTCAGCCCTCGCCGGCGGCACGGCCGCCTTGGGCGCGATCGCCCCACGCTTCATGACCGGCAACCAAAAAGTCAAACATTTGACCCACAAGGTATCGCGGGGGGACCTGTCGGTTGTGGTCACCGAAAATGGAGCGGTCGAAAGCTCCAACAACAAAGAAATCAAATGCATGGTCAAGGGCGGAAGCACTGTCCTTTGGGTGATCGAAACGGGCACCTTGGTCAAACCTGGTGAGGAACTCGTTAAGCTCGATCAATCCCAGATCGAGGACAAGATCCTCCAGCAAAAAATCGTCTACGAAAATGCGGTGGCCAACACCATCACCGCCGAGAGCGATGTCGCGGTGGCTCAAACTAGTATCACCGAATACATCGAGGGAACCTATCAAGCTGAAAAAAGCAAAATAGAAAAAGAGATCTTCGAGGCAGAGCAAGCTCTCCGCAAGGCCGAATTGGCTGTCCAGTCCGCGCTGCGTCTGACCGCAAAAGGGGTAGTCAAAAATCTACAGCTCGAAGGCGAACAGTTCGCCGTCGACTCGGCTCGCAAAGATCTCGAACTCAAAAAGACTAAACTCGAATCGCTCGAAAAATACAACAAAGTCAAAAGCCTTCAAGAACTTCAAAGCAAACTGCGAGCCTCCGAAGCCAAACTGGCTTCCTACCAAGCCTCCTTGTCGCTCGAAAAAGCTAGGCTCGAACGCGAAAAGAAACAACTTGAAAACTGCGTCATCCGAGCCGAAACCGAAGGCATGGTGATCTTCCCATCCATGGCCGCTTGGAAGGATACTCCCGATATCACCGAAGGAGCCGTCGTCCGCGAACAGCAAACCCTCTTGATGATCCCCGACTTTACACAGATGCAAGTCAAAGTCGGTATCCATGAATCCAAAGTAGATCGACTCAAAGTCGGTATGAAAGCCAAAGTCCAACTGCAAGAACTCATCCTGGAAGGAGAGGTTAGCGAGATCGCTGAAGTAACCCGGCCGGCCGGCTGGTGGACTGGAAACCTCGTCAAGTACGACACGATCATCAAGCTACCGCAACACCCGGGACTCAAGCCCGGCATGAGCGCCGTGGTCGATATCGTTTTGGCCGACCATAAAGACGTCCTCACCGTTCCTGTTGCTGCCATCATCGAAGGCTCCGGAGGACTCTTCTGCTGGGTCCAAACCCCTGAAGGCGCGCGGAAGCGAGTGGTGCGAGTCGGCGACACCAACGACCAATACTCAATCATCCTCGATGGCCTGAGCGAATCCGACGAAGTCGTCCTCAATCCCCTGGCCTACATCGACGAGGCCCAAGAGTTGGCGATGGAAGTCCAGCAAAACGACAGCAAAGATCCCTCGTCGAACTCCGATCCGAGCAAGCCTAAATCTCCGTAGATGCTAGCCTCCTTCCTGCAGACGTTCCGACTCGGCCTCAAAAGCTTGATGCTCCAGAAGATGCGCTCGGCGCTGGCCGCCCTGGGGATCTTCATCGGCACGACCACCGTGATCTGGCTGGTCGCCATGGGTGAAGGGGTCAGCTACCAAGCCCAGCAGCAGATCCTCGAACTCGGCGCCAACAACATCATCGTCCGGAGCATCGAGCCCAAGGCATCGAACAACTCCGAGAAAAACCGCGTCAAAAGCTATGGACTGCTCCGAGACGACTACAAACGCTTCCTGAGCAATATCCCAGGAATCTCTCGCTCGGTCCCAATGCGCGAACTGCGGCGGGAGTTTGCTGCCAAGGGCCGGATACTCAACGCGACCTTGGTCGGGTGTTCCGCCGAGTATCAAGATCTCAATAGCCTCGAAATGGCGCGCGGACGCTGGTTCAGCTCCAGCGACGGGAATGAAAATGTGATCGTCCTTGCCGATGGAACCGCCAATCGCCTCTTCCCACAAGAGAACCCGATCGGCCAAAAAGTTCGCGTCGAAAGCGATGTCTACACAGTCATAGGGCAGACCAAGCAGCGGGGTGCCTCGGCCGCCATCGGTGGAAGCCTAGAGGCCCGCGAATATAGCTTCGATGCCTATATCCCCCTCGATACCTTCCGCCAACGCGTCGGTGACCAAATCATGACCCGAACCGGGGAGGGATTCAATTTCCGAGGTGAAATCGTCGAGCTGACGCAAATCACTTTGACCCTCTCAGATATCGCCATGGTCGACGAAACGGCTGCGATCCTGGAACGACTGCTCAAGAAGTATCTCGAACAAGAAGACTATGCGATCGTGGTGCCCAAAGAACTTCTGCGTCAAGCCGAACGGACTCGCTCGATGTTCAATGCAATGCTAGTGATCATCGCCGGTATCTCGCTCTTGGTGGGCGGAATCGGAATCATGAACATCATGCTCGCGACGGTAACCGAGAGAACTCGTGAGATCGGGATCCGTCGCGCTCTTGGTGCCAAACGATCCAACATCATCCAGCAGTTCCTCGTCGAAACACTCGTGCTGACCGGTGGCGGTGGACTCCTGGGCGTCCTGGTCGGACTCATGTGCGGTCCGATCTTTCATTTCATTCGCTGGGCGATCATCAAGATCTCACCAGAGCTGCTTCCCCCTACCATTTTGACCCTCGAACCCAGGATCGCTCTTTGGTCGGTGATCCTCTCCGTAGGGATCTCGCTCTTCGTGGGATTGCTCTTTGGCCTGTATCCAGCTCGTCGAGCAGCAGCGATGAATCCGATCGAAGCCCTCAGGCACGAATGATTTAGGCACGAGTGATCTAGTTCAAGTTCCCCGGGCGCCGAGGCATCTGGCGAGGGAACGGAGGCTGCCTCTGGCCAGGCGCCGAGAGACCGGTCTGATGCTCCCAATCTTCCCGCTCCTCCTCGGTGGCATAGTAAGTCAGCCAGCACTCGACATCGTTATCATCAAGGCAATGCCAGTGGAGGAAATTACTCGGACGCGACACCTTCTTCTGGTAAACCGGCAGAATGTCCCGTATGAGCAAACAGTACAACTGCCGGTCGCTCAGGAGATCCGTAAAGTCCAGTGCAATCTATTGACTGTAGAGCATCCGGATCGTCTCCCAAAGAAGCTTGGACAAAGCCGAATCGTCCAGGCTATCAGGCAAGGGTAACTTCAGCTCGGGCTCAAACCACTTCGACATCGGTAGCGATGGGGCTCGCTCCCATTCCAGGATCGACTCGAGGAACTCATTTTCGTCTTCGAGGCTCATGTTGCGGCCGTTGAGCACGTCGACCGACTCATCCAAAAAGGGTTCGAGTTCATCGCGAAGCTGAGCATTTTTCAGGAGCAAATCGACTTGATGATCGCGGGAAAACGGTAGTTTCGACATAGACCGGGACTGTCTTGGAAGGTCAGGGGAAATTACTTCATGCACTTAGGCCAGAACAATCTATACCGAGCCTCCAAGAACCCAAACCGGGAACTTGAACAAATCCAGGTTTGTCAAAAATTTTCTGCGATTTTCAGTCGCATAATCCTCACCCCCCTCCCGGTCTAACATGAGGGATTGACTTTACCGATTGTGACGATCGCGACGGTTAGAAAAACCCTCGGGCTCGTTCGCTATCGAGCTAGCTTGCGCAGGACCTCGATCCCGCGATCGAGCATCTGGTCGCTGGCGGCAAACGAGATTCGAAAGTGAGTATCCCGCTTTGAAAAGATATTGCCTGGGATAACCAAAAGCTCGTTAGCAATCGCTTTGGTGACAAACTCCGTGGCGCTTCCCGATGGGACTTTGGGAAAGATATAGAAGGCCCCCCCCGGCTCGACGAATTCGTAGTAGCCCCTTAAACCCGCCACGATTCGATCTCGTTTTTTGCGATAGTTCGCATAGTAAGCGGTCATGTCGTAATCCAATGCCGCGAGCGACGCATGCTGTAACGGCGTCGGGGCGCAGACAAACGTGTACTGCTGGAGCTTGATCATCGTTTGAATGATCGCATTGGGACCATGGACATACCCCAATCGCCAACCGGTCATCGCATAGGTTTTTGAAAACCCATCGATCACGATCGTGTGCGGATTGAAATCAGCGGGACTCTGAGCTGGTTCTCCGAAATCGAATGCGCTGTAGATCTCATCGGAGATCAATGCGATCCCTTTGTCCAAGCACAACTCTGCGATCCCCCGGATTTCCTCGGTCGATGCGGTAACACCCGTGGGATTCGAGGGACTATTGAATAGCACCAGCTTGGTCTTGGACGTAATCGCACTTCGTACCTTATCGACGTCGATACGGAAATCCGGATACGTATCGATCAAAACCGGTACGCCACCGACCAACTGGATCAGTGGCACGTACATCACAAAACAAGGATCAAAAACGATGACTTCGTCGCCGGGATTGACCAGGCTGAGCATCGCTAGGACCAATCCACCGCTGGTCCCCGAAGAGATAAATAGACTGCGGTCGTCATGCTTGTAACGGCTGTTTACATCCTGCTGAAGTCTTTCAATCAGCGGCGCGATCCCCTGGGTGGGAGAATACATGTTCTTGCCGTCTCGGATGGCTTGGCAAGCCGCATCCTTGATGACCTCAGGCACATCGTAATCGGGCTGACCAATCGAAAGATTGATCGGGTTTTTCATCGAAGCAGCCAACGCAAAAACCTTGCGAATACCGCTGGAGTCAAAGGCAAGTGTCCGCTGGGCGATCCAGTTGGACGGGTTGTTGGTGGTCATAGCTAAGCATCCTGTGGGGAGACTTTGTTTGCACTGCGTAGCGACTTTTCCGTGATGATCCGATTGACCGAATTAAGTATCGCCAAAATAGTTGCCTCGACCGAGTCGGTAGAAGCCCCCATACCGCGGTAAGAGTGCCCCTCATGCTCGACTTCGAGCGTCACCTCGCCGATCGCATCACGACCAAGGCTCGCACTGCTGACTCTGAATTCTTTACAAGTCAGTTTGATCCCAGTGATCTTCTCGACGGCCCAAAAGGCAGCATCGATCGGACCATCACCTTGCTGGACTCGCTCGGTGTGGAGGAACTGCGCGATTACATCGGCGAATTGAAGGAAGAGATCGCCCGCGCCGAAGCGGATATTGCCCGCAAACAGGGTCTGCGCAGCGCCGCGGATGCATTTTTCCGCC
>CAILTZ010000263.1 GCA_903837255.1 uncultured Pirellula sp.
GGGACCGCAGGTTTAGCTCGAATTTTGGTCAATGGGTAAAGACGAGTCCCTCGTCCTCCCCCTAGAATGAGAGACGTTACGCTTTTGAGATCCACAACCGTCATGATGTTCCTCGAGGGCAAAGCTTCCTATATCGGGCGTAGAGCCTAATCGGGCATAAACGCTGAGAGGCTGTCAAATGATTCTAGCACGGCAACAAAAAAATAGGACCACACACTAGGTATGAACCAGGAAGGGATAAGCAAAACCAGGATACAAGTTTTGACCAAGGAGCTCGTCGCTGAAAATTCGGTAAGCCACCTGAGCAATCTCCCAGTAAGCCAAAAAGTGGCCAAATGGTTGGAAGTTTTGGGTTTTGAAGTGGAGTGGTTGGAGTACTTAGACTCAAACGGAGTCCGAAAAACGAGCATCGTAGCAGCTAGAAAACCAGTAGCAGCGAGCCAAAACCTAGGCGGAGCAGCGTATATGGCTCACACCGACGTGGTTCCAGTCGACGACTGGGATAGCGGCTTTAGTGGACCTTTCGAAGCCACCGAGAAAGCGGGTAGGCTCTATGGAAGAGGAACCTGCGATATGAAGGGATCTCTATGCTGCGCCATCCAGGCAGCCTCAAGAATCGATCGAGCTGAGCAAACCAAGCCAATCTATTTTGTGGTAACAGCGGACGAGGAAATTGGGATGGAGGGTGCCCAACAAGTCGACAAAAGATCCTACCTTTGGCAAGAAATGATCGAACAAGACGTGGTAGGGATCATAGGCGAACCAACCGAAATGCAAGTCGTCCATGGCCATAAAGGTACCTATGGAGTGATCCTGCGAGCCCTAGGCCAAAGCGCCCACACGAGCACTGGCAAAGGGCTAAATGCTAACTACGCGTTGATACCGGCTCTGGTAAAGCTGTTAGAGCTTAGGGAAAAAACCGAAAACCTCCCCGAGTACCGAAACTCCCAGTACGATCCACCGACAGTGACATGGAACATGGTCATCAAGAACGAACCGATGGCCATCAACGTAACGACCTCGATTGCCGAAGCCCAAATTTTCTTTCGAACCATGCCGAGTGTTGACTGCCAGGGGATCCTCAAAGCTCTGCGTCAAATTCAATTGGACCATGGCTTGGAATGGATAGAAAAGGGGGAAAAACCCCATTGGAGCGTCGATCCGCAAGCACCTTGGATACAAGACACCCTGCAGATCGCAGGACGAGAAAAATCGCAAACAGTATGTTACGGAACCGACGGATCGGTTTTGCAACGCTTAGCCAAACTCGTGGTTTGCGGTCCAGGCAGCATTGAGCAAGCCCATCGCAAGGACGAGTGGGTGGCGATTGACCAACTGGAAAAAGCAGTCGATGTTTACGAACGAGCTTTTCGAAAGTGGGCCTGTTAGGACATGTTTCGAATCCTCCTCAAGAAGTACTACCAAGAATCGATCCTGCTTTGGAGCGCATTGGCGCTGGTCTTGTTCTTTTTCCCTTGGGTAAGGATTTGGACGGTAAGCCAGTTTGAGCTTACAGGTTTCGCGCCCTTGATCGAGCAATTCAAAGCCTTTGAAAAATTCTCTCCAGTCCCACTCGATCAATTCCTCACCTACCATGGAATCATTGGCATTACCTATGACGAACCGGTGGTGTTGCTTTGTGTCTTGACTTGGTGCATCGCTCGCGGAACCGATGTTGTCAGCGGAGAGCTCAATCGAGGGACCATGGAGATGCTTTTGGCGCAGCCCGTCGCGCGATGGATGTTGTTAGCCAGCCATGCCACGATAACGATCCTAGGCTTGGCTCTTCTTTGTTTGCTGATTTACACCGGGGTTTACCTAGGGATCCATACCAATTCAACCCCAGTATCCACAAGCACCAAGCTAACACTACCGTGGCTAGAGTGGACGGTGGCCAATCCGTTTGTTCCCAAGCAGATGCGGCAAACGCCGTTGAGCGAACTGGTCCGACCCCAGGAGTTCATCGCCGCGACGATGAATCTATTTTCGCTGGGTTTTGCGATCATGGGATTGGGAGTGATGGCCAGCAGTTTCGATCAATACCGATGGAGATCCATAGGGATAGTCATCGGGGCGTACGTACTGAATCTGCTGCTATTTATCTTGTCGAAGTCGACACCATCGATGTCGATATTCAAGCCCTTTACGTTCTTGTCGGCTTATCAGCCCGACTGGATGATCCTACAGATCCACAAGCATCCCGAGCGGCAGTGGAACTGGAGCAACGCCCAGCACGCTAGCTCTTGGCAGGAAATGATCGGACCGATGGGCTATGTCAGCATCCTCTTGGCGCTAGGGCTCGCCGCTTATTCGGTCGCCTTCTGGCGCTTTACCCGGCGAGATCTGCCAGCCCCGAATTAACAAGGGTCGCCCAGCAGGTCAGCCAGAGGGCTTATCTGAAAGCTATCTCGGATTACAACCGAGCGCAGATCCAATTGCTGTGGGCCAAAGGCTGGCACCTGCAAGAATTGCGATTTTGAGGACCAAGGCTCTGGAGGCTCCTAGAGACCGCTAGAGCCACTCATGTCCCCGGTAGGCGATCCCAGCGGCCACTGGCCGGCCGAGCGACTCAGCGGAGCACTCGATCCCCACAAACCCGACCGGCTGGTTGAACTCTGCGAGCCGGCGGTTTCGGACGGTTTCAAAGAAGATGGCTTGGTAGCCGATCCGCTCGCAGAACCGAAACCCGATGAGCTACCCAGCGAGTCAAAAGGGCCTGATCCGAGAAAAAGCCCTGAAGAGGACCCTACGGAGGGTAAGCGTTCCATAAAAGCTATCCGGGAGGATTGGTGCTCAAAGAAAAGTCGGCAAGTTCGTTATCGTCGATCCCTTGAACCAACTTCAACACGAATCCCGCCAAAGCAGTACCTTTTTTCTAGGTTGTGGTTACCCTAGTAAATCCAATTAGTACGACTGAGGCCTACAGGTCTGGTCAGGGTCATCGAAGAATAACCGTTTCTCATCGAAAAACTAGATCAATGATTCTGTTGATCGACAATTACGACTCGTTTACTTACAACCTCGTCCAACGGCTCGGAGAGATCGATCCGGGGCTCGATGTGCACACGGTCCGAAACGATGAGTTGACGGTCGAGCAAGTTCGAGCCATGCGGCCCGATCGGATCCTCTTGTCACCCGGTCCTTGCACCCCCAACGAGGCCGGTATCTGTGTCCCGTTGATTGAGCAACTGCACGGCGAATTCCCAATTCTTGGAGTTTGCCTCGGCCATCAGTCGATCGGCCAAGCCTTCGGCGGAAAGATCGTCCGAGCCCCAGAGCTCATGCACGGGAAAACCGATCGGATTTTCCACGATGCTCAAGGGATGTTTGCCGAACTTCCCAACCCATTCATCGCAACACGCTACCATTCCCTGGTCATTCTTCCAGAAAGTTTACCCAGTTGCTTGCAGGTTTCATCCTGGGTGGAAGATTCCAACGGAAACCGAATTATCATGGGTGTTCGCCATAGGCAATACGCCGTCGAAGGCTGGCAGTTCCACCCTGAAAGTTTCTTAACCGAACCGGGGCCGACCCTACTGAAGAGATTTTTAAGTTGGTCAGGTCCCCCTATCCAATAGTACCTTTTTAAGCTTTCCCAATTCTCAGCATGCTCTGCGTAACCGTCGCCCGTACCCGTCACAAACACACCATCCAGGAACATCTCGATGTGGCGGCCCAAGGGGCCAAGCTCGTCGAGCTGCGGCTCGATTACATCGCTCGTAGTGTGGAATTGGCCAGGGTCCTGAAAAACCGTCCAACGGCCGTGGTTGTCACCTGCCGACGCAAAGAGGATGGCGGCCGATGGGAGAAGTCCGAAGAGGACCGATTGATGCTCCTGCGGCAATCGATCGCGATGGGGGTCGAATACGTTGATCTCGAGGAGGATACGGCTGCCAAGATTCCCCGCTATGGAAAAACCAAGCGGATCATCAGCTACCATAACTTCGAGGGTGTTCCGACCAACCTAGAAGAAATCCACGCTCGACTTGCTAAGCTCGATGCAGACATCGTTAAGATCGCCGTCCAAGCTCAATCGTTCGAGGACTCGGCTCGCGTGATCGAATTGATGCGAAACGCCAAAATCCCGACGATTGGAATTGCGATGGGGGATTACGGTTCGATGACCAGGATTCTAGGGACCCGCTATGGTGCTCCCTTTACATTCTGCGTCTTCAACCTCGATCGCCGTGTCGCTCCTGGTCAGCTTTCCTACAACGACATGAAGAACATCTACAGGGTTGATACGATCACCGATAAGACCAAGATATTCGGGGTGGTCGCAGACCCAGTCGCACACTCCTATAGCCCAATGCTCCACAACAGCGCCTTCCAAGCAAACGAGTTGGACTACCGTTATTTGCCGTTCCGAGTCGCAGCCAACGATATCGAACCGTTCGTTCGATGGTGCCAGCGCGAAGGCGTAGGTGGCCTGAGCGTGACGATTCCCCACAAACAGTCGGTGCTGCCACTGTTGACCCAGGCCGAAGCCGCCGCGCAAGGCATCGGTGCATGCAACACCATCGTCATCAGTGGCGAAGATCGCATCGGCTACAACACTGATTACCGAGCAGCGATGGAATGCATCGGGTACGGACTAACGAAACTATATGAAGAGCCGAACCCCTTCGAAGGCCGCTCGGCTTTGCTTCTGGGCTCCGGTGGCGTCTCGCGAGCCATCGGATGGGGACTCGCACAACGCCGCGTTCGCGTAGCGATTTCCAGCCGAAACTCCGAGTCGGCAGAGCGCTTAGCAAGAGAACTCGGAGGGCGCGCCGTTGCCTGGGAAGAACGCCACAGCGTGCAACCGAGCATCCTGGTCAATGGCACCCCCATCGGTATGTTTCCCGAGATGGATGTCACGCCGTTTCGCAAAGAAAACCTCGATCAACGCACCCTGGTCTTCGACACCGTATACAACCCCGAACAAACATTGCTGATTCGACAAGCCAAATCGATCGGTTGCCCAGTCATTACCGGCCTGAGCATGTTTGTTCGCCAAGCCGCCTACCAGTACCGACTCTTCACCGGCAAAGAACCACCGATCGAGGCGATGACCAAGGCCCTGCGACGAGCGATCTCTCCTTTGAACTACAACAACCTCGACGAAGACGATGACGATGACACTCAGTCCCAAGATGAGGACTGATTTATCTTACTCGTACTCTTACTCGTACTCCTACTCCTACTCGAAAATCGCTCTATCGAGTACGAGTACCATTGCATTGAGTACGAGTACGAGTACAAGCAATACAGAGAGCTTACATTCGTAGCCACTAAGACACCGCCAGAACCCTTCTTTGAATCTCACAGGGAAGCTGAAAAACCCTCTAGGGTCCCGACTAAGCTCTTGAGGAAGGCTGCCGCCGGTGCTCCATCGACCGCCGCGTGATCAAACGTCAGGCTTAAACTCATCACTTGCCGAACATCGATTCGCTGGGCATCGACTCGCTGTGGCTCGACAAAGATCGGCTCTGGACGAATCGCTCCAATCCCCAAAATCGCAATCTCAGGATAATTGATGATCGGTGTGAAAGCATCGATCCCATAAGACCCCAGATTCGTCAGGGTGATCACTCCCCCATCCATCTGAGCTCGAGTCAATCGCCCGGATCGAGCAAGTCCGATCAACCGCTGCGACTCGGTCGCGATCCGCTCAAGCTTAGCGTTGAAAACATCTCGGATCACCGGCACGAGCAATCCCTCAGGGGTGTCGACAGCAAGCCCCACATGACACGCCTCAGGTTCCAAAAGCATCAGATCGCTCTGGTCGCCATTCCATCGGACCCGCATCGATGGGTGTTGGGCCAAGACGATTGCGATTTGTTGAGCAATGATGTCAGTGAATGAAGGGACAATCGGCGACCCAGACGATTTTATAGTTTGGCGATAATTCACCAAAGCGGTTGAATCGCAGCGGGTATGCAAAGTAACCGGAATAGTCCGATCGCGGCTATACCGCAGCCGATCGGCAATCGCACGACGCCTCTGCGTGAAAAGTTTTCCAGCACCTTTGGGCGCACTCGAAGACCGCTGCACATCCGCCTCTCGAATTCGACCCCCTCGGCCAGAGCCTACCAAGCCTTGCCAATCAATCCCTAGCCGCTCGGCCAATCGCCTCGCGCGAGGAGTCGCTCGGAGACGTTTGGCGTCGACAGGCACAGTCGCTGCGATCTTAGCAGACCCATCCTCCCGCGCGATGTCTTGCTTGGTAACCCGTCCTGAACGCCCAGTGCCGACAATGCTTTGCAGATCGACACCAAGTTCTCTTGCGAGTCGACGTACCGAGGGAGATGCTGCTCCGCCCGGACGCTGTGTTTGCTCTCCTGGACCCTCCGCGGATTGGGATTTCATTGGGCCCGAAGCATCATCAGGTGGTAGCTCCCCAGGCGCTAAGAGATAACCGAGCAAAAAACCGACAGGAACCACCGTATCGGGCTCCGGACCCTTGGGTGACCTGTATAGAGTTCCAGAGCCGATCGATTCGATCTCTTGGACAGCTTTTTCACCCTCCATTTCAAACAGAGGCTCTCCTTCGCGAACGCCCTGGCCATCTTCTTTCAACCAGCCCACGAACCGTCCGTCCTCCATCGACCAGCCCAGGCGTGGGAATCGAATTTCTTCTGCCATGGCTATTCCTCCACCAATTCGCGAATCGCTTGAGCGATCGAATCGGCCGAAGGTACGACGACCTTTTCAAGCGATGGGCTGTAGGGTGTCGGGCAAGCTGCACCCGTATGACGCTTGATCGGTGCATCGAGTTCATCGAATCCGATATCCGCCATTCTCGCAGCGATCTCAGCGGAGAATCCGCAGTGCGCGGGAGCTTCGTCGACCACCATCAATCGCCCTGTCTTGGTCAACGACTCGAGAATCGTGTCGGTATCGAGCGGGTTGACGGTCCGAGGATCGATCAGTTCGACGGAGATGCCTTGGGCTTCGAGCCGATCGCAGATGCTGAGGGTCAAATGGACCATCCTGGCAAGAGCCACAACGGTCACCGATTTTCCTTCTCGCAGGACCCTAGCCTTTCCAAACTCGATCTCATACTCACCCTCTGGAACTGGTTCTTTGGTTTGGAGCAGTTCGCGATGTTCGAGAAACAGGACCGGGTCATCGCACCTGAGGGCATGCTTCAAAAGCCCCTTGGCATCGGCCGCCATCGACGGCACAATCACCCGCAGTCCGGGGACCTGAGCGAGCATCCCATAGTAGCTTCCGGAGTGATGGGTAGCCGCCGAGTGTCCGATCCCGATGCAGCCTCGCAGCAGCACAGGCATCCGCAACCGGCCGCTTGACATGTACTGCATCTTGGCGATCTGGTTGATGATTTCACCAAAGCCATCGAGGACAAAGTCGGCAAACATGAAGTCGATTACCGGGCGAGTTCCAGTCATTGCTGCACCACACGCCAGTCCGACAAAACCTCGCTCGCAAATCGGCGTATCGCACAATCGTTCGGGACCATGCAGTTCGTAGAGCCCTTTGGTGGTTAGAAAATTTCCACCGCGCACCCCGATCCCTTCCCCCATAACGAAGATGCTGGGGTTGCTGGCCATTTCTTCCGTCAGAGCTTCGAGGGTGGCTTGGGCAAACGTGATCACTCGCGTCGGATTGGGTTTGGGCTCTCGCTCTGTAGGGATAACCCGAGCCGGTGCATAGATATTCGAGGTAGCTGAATCGCTGCTGGGCTCAGGGCTCGCTTCGGCTTGAGTGCGTGACTGCCTGACCAACTCCTTGATCTCTTCATCGACTTTATCAAACGCAGCCGTATCGACCGTCTTGAAATCAGGATCGCTTGAATGGCTTCTAAGCCGAGCGATGGGGCAACGCTCTTTCCATTGGTCGACTTCTTCACGAGTGCGATAAGTGAAATCTCCCATCCCTTCGGCATGAGCTCGCGTCCGATAGGTCTTGCACTCGAGCAAGCTCGGGCCTCCCCCTTTGCGAGCCCTAGCGACAGCTTCCGAGGCTGCTCGATAGACTTCGATTGCATCGTTTCCATCGAGCTCATAACCGGTCATCGAATAATTCGCTGCACGCGAAGCGACACTTGCATTGCTGCTGGAGTACGCAAAAGGAACTTCGGTAGCGAATTGGTTGTTCTCGCAAACGAACAATACCGGAAGCTTCCAGATTGCGGCCATGTTGAGACCTTCGTGAAAGGCCCCGTTGTTGACGGCTCCATCTCCGAAGAATGCTACGGCGACCGAGCCATTTTTCAAGATTTTAGAACTGTATCCACCACCGCATGCCTGCAGGATGCACGGGCCGACAATACCGCTGGTTCCCATGAGTCCGATTTCAGGAGAGAATAGGTGCATGCTCCCACCGCGGCCACGCGAGCAACCGAGCTCTCGACCGAAAAGCTCGGCGATCAATGAGACCGGCGCAAGCCCCTTGGCCAGCGCATGGCCGTGACCTCGATGCGTGCTGAAGACCGCGTCGCTTTTGGTCAGATGGGCACATACCCCCGTAGCGATCGCTTCCTGGCCAACGTAGGTGTGGCAAGCCCCGTGGATCAAGCCGCGTTGGTGGCAACGCGCCAGTTCCTCTTCGGTTTGGCGTATGATCTGCATCGTGCGATACAGATCGAGGATGACTTGGCTGGTGATACTGCTCATTTTCAATCGTTTAGACTCTAGGGTTCGAGGGCTCGGCGCGGAAGCTTTGCACAGCGGCAGTTTGATGGCCAGGCGTACCACCAGCGTTCATCGCTAGATTGCCACCGTCCATCGGAATGATCGCACCGGTGATCCACTCGGAGGCATCCGACGCCAGCAGCAGCGCAAGGCCCATGATATCGCGAGGTTGCCCCAGCCGACCGATTGGAATTCCTTTGAGAAAACGGCCTTCGAGCGCCGGGT
This sequence comes from uncultured Pirellula sp., assembly GCA_903837255.1. Classification (GTDB taxonomy): domain Bacteria; phylum Planctomycetota; class Planctomycetia; order Pirellulales; family Pirellulaceae; genus JBKCUI01. Next base: position 8,865 of record CAILTZ010000263.1, read on the forward strand.
CGTCGGCCATGCGTGCCTCGAGACTTGGGTTGACCACTTGTGCCGGTAGAACCGCATTGACACGCACGCCGCGATGACTCCATTCGGTGCTGAGCTCTCGGGTCATTTGAATCACGGCCCCCATGGCCATCGAATAAGCGATATGGCCGCGACCCAGAGCGGTGGTACTCGCCAGCGAGCCGATGTTCATGATCGATCCCCGCCCTTGCGCGAGCATCCTCTTACCAGCCTCTTGGCACATGCAAAACCGGCCGATAACCAAATTGTTTAGGACTTGTTGAAGCTCTTGAATCTTGAGCTCCTCAGGCTTGGCCAGGATCCCATCGCCAGCGATGTTCCCCAGAAAGTCCACTCGTCCAAAGTCACGGTCCACATGTTCAAACAGCTCGCCGATCGCGACCGGATCCGAAACATTGGTGTCTCGACAGATCGCTCGTACGCCAAAGTTGATCGTCTGTGCAGCCGTTCGCTGGGCTCCAGCAAGATTTCGATCCACCAAAACCAGATGGCAACCCGCCTGCGCCAACGCAATCGCGGTGGCTTGTCCGAGCCCTTGGGCGGCACCCGAGACGACCGCGACACGGTCTTTTAGATCAAACATGGATGGATTCATAGCTTGCCGTCGGAATCGGTACTAAAGAGGGATCAAGGGCACGATAGTATAAGCTCTTTGAGCCCGTCGGGAGAAAAAGAATGAACTAGTGATCCTCCGATGTCGCTGCACGAACTTGGCGAACGGGCAAAATGGGCAAAAAAATTGGTGGGCAAAAAAAGAGGGCAAAAAAATGGAAGGGCAAAAAGAGCTAGGAGGCAAACAGCGGCAGGATCTTGTACCAAAGGACCATCGTTGCTAACCCTATCCCCAACGACTAATACGTTATCGTCGTGCCGCCAAAGGTTTCCAATCCCAGCCTACGAATTTTTTGCCTTGCCATTTTTTTGCCCTTAAATTTTTTTGCCCTCTCCGCATCGCTGCACGAACTTGGCGAGCAGCCAAAATGGGCAAAAAAATTGGTGGGCAAAAAAATA
>CAILTZ010000264.1 GCA_903837255.1 uncultured Pirellula sp.
CAAACCGTCCCATGCATAGTGGGTGAAGGCTGCCCAAAGATTGAGCCCCTGCCATGCTAAGTTCAGTTCCAAGGACCGTTGATTTATCCAAAGTGCAAATGATCCTAATAGGAGCATGAAAGAGACGAGTATCAGCGGCCAGCGCGAGCTCATCCATCGCATCGTGCCAGGAGAGCCTGAGACCCCTCTCCGCATTGCGTAGTGACTCACAATCGCTAGATACTCGACCGCATGGAATAGGGATGCTGCGGTGGCAAAACAGAGGATCCAACCGGGATTCATCCAACGGAACGAAAGCAAGTATCCTGAATAAAGGAGCAAAACGCTAAACAAGTAAATGATCTTCGGAGTTCGTTGAAAATGCCAATCGGTAAGGTTGGTCACGAGCAACGCCACAGGGATGAGCATCATGAACAGATCTGTCCAAAGAAGCAGATGGATCGGAAGGCGCGGGAGCCAGGATGCGTAGGTCATGCTATTGGCGGTACGAAGGATTACGTAGGTGATCATGGTTCTCATTCCCCAGCGTTCGAGAAATGGAATCCCCCCACCGGATTTTTTCGAATAGATCCGCAAAACCCCTGAATGCTGGCTCGCAAAGTGCCAACCATTCCAGATGTAATCGATCACACCTAGGCACAAAAATGCATCGGAACCGATGTAGACTCCTGTGACGACGGCCGCGAAAAGAATCGCCATCGCTATCAGGGGAAAGCCGATGTTGACGCGTCGATCGGGATCGATCGCGACCAGGACAAGTGTCAGCCACCGATGCGGTAGTGTGAGGAAATAGACTTGCCAAAAGTCAATTGCTGTCTCGCTGGAGCTCGAAAAGCCAGGGATCAACAGCAGAGGCCATGCGACATTGGCTATAAACAGCAAATCGAATGGTCCCGACCGAATCCAGCCTTTCGAATCAGTATCGGTCATTGAACAATTGCACTAACAATTTTCCAACTGCCATCGACTTTCTTGAAACTCCACTCTCGCTCGCCGATGGGTGTCCCATCGGCTCGCTCGACGAGAATCTTGCTCGTTGCCGTGTCGCTCGCAACGGCAGGCTTGCCAACGACATAGAACGAGTATTTGTTTAGTTCTTGAGCCGATGGCAAGCCATCCGATTTTGCGAATAGCATCGGAATCTTCTCATCCCGAGCTTTGTAATCATTCAGGAGTTCGACAACCCCCGCGATGGCTTTTCCTTCGTCGCCACCCATATCGCTTAGGTCATTCACCCCACAACCCGCAAGCAAGAGCAACCCGACGAGTGCTGGAAACCATACTCTTTTAATCATGCTTGTTGCACTCCACAAAGGTGGTTGTAGGGAGAATCAAAGGCGAAAGGGAACATACTTGAGACTCGGCTAAAGGTCAATCCTGGGCTTGAACTACTTCACCGCCCGAGACTGTGCACAGGGCTTGCCACGTGGTACGGTCGATGTTGTTGGAAATGAATCGCATCGATCCATCTGCGTACGTTGCATTGACACCGCCGCCGTGTAAGCTTCGAGCTGCAACTTGCCACTGACCACCGGTTATCGGATCAATGTTTCTGTCTTGTGTGCAAAAAGCTGGATCGGTTGAGGGATAGGCACCAGGATCGGTGGCGACTGGACAACCGTTCATTACGTCAGTTCCCGGCGAGTTCGGGGGAAAGAATCCGGTGAACGAGTTTCCACCCATCATCGGGGTCAGGAGGGCACCCCGAACATCCCGGTTCATACCAACCGGTGCCGTACTGCTCGTGCGTCCATCCACTTTGATGTTCGGCACCACTTCGCTCATCATGACTGCATTCGAGGAGCCGTCGGTAATGTCTCGGAACCGCCGCCCCTTACCCACTGCGAATCGCCCACCGTATGGGTATTTGTTGACGCTCTCAACGGCACCGAACGCTCCTCTCTTGTTGGTCAGTCCTCGGGCGGTTGCATCGCGCATGAATTGACCACCAAAACAGGCTACGTAATTTGCCTTATGCAAGTTTTCCAAACTCAGGTCGTTGTAATGGATTTCGGATTGGGGCGAACTCGGACACGACATCGCAGAGCGAATGAAGGTCTGGGTGTCTATTTCTGGGCGACGCAGAGGCGTTCCATCGAGATTATCCCAGGGGCAAGCCTCATCGATGTCGTTGGCAGCAACTCCTATATCAATGCGTTGACTTAAGGTGGCTTGTTCCATGTACGCATAGACATGCATCACCCATGATGGCCCGTATACTTCTGCTCTAGGTACCATTCCTCCTCCTTGCGATCCGGTCACGACGAACGCAGGGAAGTTCGCAGCTCCGGATGCCGCGCTACCATTCGAATAGGTGTTGTTTGGCGCAGTGGTGTAGCGTTCGGAGAAGGTGACATATCCAGGAGGAAAGCTCTTCGATGCGCTCTCGATGTTATGGCAGGCCATCGTTAGTTGGCGAACCCGGTTGGAGCAATCCATGCGTCGAGCCGCTTCCCGGGCGGCTTGCACCGCCGGAAGCAACAGGCCAACGAGAACGCCGATGATTGCAATCACGACGAGAAGTTCCACAAGCGTGAAGGCTCGCCTTTTACGACAAAGTGAAGACATGGATAACCCCTGGGAAAAACTTAGAAAAATTAAAAACATCGAATCGTCTTCATAGTAGGGTTAAGTCGATCGACACCTGTTAGTTTCCGGTTCTATTGTGATGAAGGACCCGTTAGGTTTTTGCGTCATTTAATTAACAACCCCCCCCGAATGGTTCATTAGCCGCAGGCCTCTTAGCCGCAGGGAAGTACCAATCGAGGAATCGTCGTCGTGGATTCGAACCTATGGTCGCTTGCCAATGCACCAAAGGTGATTTTCACCACGAACAAATAGGCACCCGTCTGAAACGGCGGGGGTTGTTTGAACCGGCTCGTCTAGCTCATTGACTGCAAGGACGGAGTAGTCGGCATTGTTCTCGAAGACCGTGCATTTTCCGGTGTCATCGAACGAATAAAGCTTATTGTCGATTCCGATCGGAGAGCTGTAGGTGTTCCCGCCTTTTCGAAGGTTTTTAAGGACTTTACCCGATTTCGGTTCCATGCAGGTGTAGATTCCTGCGTCATCGACGATGTGCAGATAATCACCGTAGAGCAGCGGTGTGGGTACATAAGGCATTCCCCGTTCGCGAGTCCAAACGACATGCGATTGTGTGATATCCCCTCTGCCGCCGAGCTTTAACGAGAACGCGCGTGTATCAGGAGATCCACCAAAGGCAAAGACTTGGCCATGTCCAACCGATGGGGAGCAAACCACCTTCTCGGTGGGTCCTTCTGCGAACCATAGGAGCGTTCCGTTTTGAGGATTCAGACCGATCGTTTGCTTTGCTCCGGAGAGGATCAGCTGCCGGGTCCCTCCTTCACTCGTAAGCAAGGGAGTCGAGAATGATCGCAAGTCGGTGTCAGGCTTATACCTCCAAATCTCGTGTCCGTCGTATCGATCGAGCATGACGACAAATGCTGATCCATCTTGTTGGCCGTTGACGACGATTCCTTCCTCGCACACGATCGGCGATGCGGCGAACCCATGTTTAGAAAAGTAGGCACCGGGGGTTTTTTTCCAGAGAATGGCACCTTGAAAATCTACCGCCGCAGCAACCAATTTCTCATCGTCAACAAAGGTACAATACACGCGTTGCCCGTCACTGGCTGGGGTGCTAGAGGCACTCGTGTTGAATTTATGCTGATTCTCGATCGGACCGGTGTGTACCAATGTGTTCCAGAGAATTTTTCCCGTGCTTCTTTCAAGGCGTAGGAGGTGCCTCGATTGCGTTTCAGGGACAACACAGGTCACAAACACTGCGTCTGCAGATACGATCGGAGAGGAGAGGCCTTGGCCGGGCAAAGCAGCTTTCCATACGATGTTCTCGGTCGATGTCCAACGGGTTGGCACCTCAGGGTCATGGCTGATTCCATCGCCGCGTGGGCCTCGCCACATGGGCCAATCTTCAGCGCGAGACATATGCGGTGCTGCACCGGCGAGAGCTACTGCCACTAGGGATACATAAACCAGTATTTTTTGCATGGAACGGTTATCCTACGAGACCGAGGCGGGTCGACCTTCGAGCATGGTCGCATGTGAACGATGATTCGCAACGCGAAGTGGATCGAGTGCTACTTGGACTTTGGAAGGTGCTGGTCCTTCCTCTGTTGCAACTCCTGCTGCCTTAAGCGGGCTTGCTGGATGCTGAGCATCTGTTGCAACCGAGCCGCTGTTTCCTCGAGTTGACGCGTTGTTTCATACGATTGTTCTAAGGCCCGCTGTACGGATTCGAGCGACCGCTTTGTCTCGTCGATGTCCGTGGTCGCCGTTGGCTCTTCGAAGCTCGATGCCCCAGCGACGAGCGTTTTCGATAACGATGGTTCCTCCTGTGGCATACTTTCGGGCTTGATCGTTGGTTCGATTTGGCTTCGTTTTGGCTCACGCGGCGCGATCGATGAGAAGGATCGCTGTGGATGGTAGGTAGGAATGGCGAGTTTCACAAAACTGGGTGGATCCTCGCGGTTGCTGTTCTCACCGATGAGACCCACGTAAACGCTACCCGTAGCATCGGTTACAGCGATGGTCCTTCCGTGATTGCCCACACCGCCAGTGATGATCTCATCATCCATCGACTTTTGCCAAAGGAGCGTCGGCAAGGCATCGGATTCATAGGGACTGCTCCAAGCGCTGACGATGCCGTTTTTTCCGAGGGTTACTAGATCGCCGCTGGCGAGTATGCCAGCGGTTGCTACCCCTTTGTCGTGCGCCTGCCACGATTTCAATGGCGAGGCGTCATGCATGTTCCAGACCCGAATCGACCCATCGAGGCTCGAGGAGAGCAAGGAATCTCCGTTGGGAGACCAATGGATCGAGGTGATCATCCCCGAATGTCCTCGGAGGGTTGAAAACTCCGTCCCCGCAAGCGGATCCCAAGCGATAATGCTACCGAAGCGATCTCCGCTGGCAACCAAAATCCCATCATTGCTATAGGCGGTGCTCGTGACCCAATCGGTATGTTTGGCCAGCGCTTTCTCCGACTCGCCTTCGTTCGAAAGGACTTTGAGCAATCGGCGTGTCGTTCCGATAGCTATCTGTTTGGAGGTTTGAGACTCATCGAGCGTGTTGATGGTATCCGTTTCATTGCCCAGGGAGCCTAGATGCCTTCCTTCCGGTATGCTCCAGGAATGCAGCGAACCTGATTCCGCAGGAGTGCCGGCAGCGATCCAAAGCCTCTGACCATCTCTGGAAAAAACAATCGCTGAGATTTCTTGATCCCCCACGTCGATGGCCCGATCACTCAACGTATTGGATTGTGCGTCCCATAAAAGGACCTGGCCATTTCCCGCGATGGCTACCAGGGGTGTGATTGGCGAGACAGATACAGCACGAATGATGTTCTTCTCTGAAAGTGGACGGACTTGTGCGAGGCGAAGCGGAGAGGTACCCTGCGGTGCGCGGGTATTGTCACCTCGGGTGTCGATGGTCGTATTCGACGGATTCTCTGGTGTGGCAGAAGGAATCGACTGCGGGGCATTGAGATCCCGCACCCCTTTGGCTTCATCGCTTAGGCCGGTCGAAATCCATTTCGAAAGTTTCGACAATTCGCGTTGAGATAATCGCGGTTTGTTGGGGGGCATCTTAGGGGATTCCAAATGCGCCGCGAGAAGATAAAGCGGACTTGCTTGGGGATTGCCTGGAACGACAACCGGTCCCGATGCGGAACCAGCCAGGATCTTATCCAAAGATGTTAAAACCAAATCGGCTCGTGGTTGATCCTCGTTGTGGCAACTGGTGCAATGCTGCCTTAAGATTTCTTGAACGGAATCATATCCAGCATCGAGCGATTTGTCCGTCGCTTCCGCTCCAACCGATGGCGTCATCATTGTTTGTGCTTCGACAACCATGCTCAGCATGATCATCGCTAAGAGTGCTATCGCAACTATACGAAGTTGCGATAGTTCGCACACATATCGATTCGATTTCACAGCGCAACTAGCGGCACGATGGTATGGACTGATTGGTAATGCACGGAACAAAGTAGCTATACGGAACAAGGTAGCTATCCTGTGGGGATTGTCAGTAGGACATTAGTGATTGAAAACAAACTCATTGCTATTGAGCACAGCCCAGAAGAAATCTTCGAGTGCTAGCTGGGGGTCGGAATTGTTCGCTGTCATTGCATCAATCTGCTTCAATTCCTCAGCACTGGGTTCCCGGCTCAAGCATCGAACGGTGATTTGACGTGCGACTTCATGGGGTGACAGTCCATTTTGGAGCCAACGGCTGACCGTTGCTCCTTCTCGTATCTTGCCACCGGTCGTTTCGCTATTGAGCAAGTGGAGTGCCTGAGAGAGGGTGGGGGACGTTTTCGTTTCGCAAGTGCATGCGGAGTTTCGATTCGAACGCCCAAAGGTTGTCAGGAAGTAATGTGCGGCTTGTCCGTCTGCGACCTGCACCGCTCGGCTGCCCTTGGGAAGCCCCGGCAATCGTTCCGTCGTCTCGGTGACTTGGCAAATACAATCGAGCAAAACCTCAGCTCGCATACGACGGATCTTTTGATGCGAGAACTCCTTTTCATCAAGTTTGTTCGACTCGTTTCGGCGCGTGGCGGTTTGGTAGGTACGTGAATTGCAAATCTCTCGGATAAGTGGTTTTAGTTCGAATTTCTCTTGGACCAATCGTTCGGCAAGGTAATCAAGAAGCTCAAGATTGGTAGCCGGATTGCTGATCCGAACATCGTCCACTGGATCGATGATCCCCACACCCATGAAGTGGGCCCACACGATGTTGGCGACATTGCGAGCGAATGATTTGTTCTCAGGAGAGGTTAGCCATTCTGCAAGGACTTGTCGGTAGTCCATGCCATCGACCATCGCGGGTAGTTCCGCACCTAGGAATCGCGGTTTCAAATCTTTCTTGCCCAAAGGGTGTGCGATTTCACCTTGAGCCATGTTGTAGATGGTTAACTCCCGAGGATCTTCTCCCTGCTTGTAGCCGATCTGGCTAAAGAAACTGGCGAAGCCATAGTAGTCATCCATGGTCCAACGATCGAACGGGTGGTTATGGCATTGTGCACATTGGATACGAGTACCCAGGAAGACCTGTGCGATGTTTTCGGCCATCAATTGCGGGGTGGTCTCCGTTTGGAAATAATTCGTTGCAGGATTTTCCAACGTACCTCCATTTGCAGCCAGTGTTTTCTTCACAATCTTGTCGATGGTTTCTCCCTGGTGAACAGAAGTTCGGAGCCATTGATCATAGAGTCGAAGCGCTTTGGGGCTGACACCATTATTGGTTCTGATTTGCAAGAGATCCGCCCAGTGCATCACCCACTGGTCGTGAAACTCTGGGCGATCGATCAAGCCATTGATCCAACGGGTTCTTTTGTCTTTCGACGTGTCCTGTAGAAACTCAGCGTATTGACTGTCGGTCGGTAAAAGTCCAACCAAATCGAGCGATGCTCGCCTTAGGAATTGCTCGTCCGTTGCTAGATCGGATGGGGACATATGGAGGAACTGTAGTCGTTTGTCGACGAGTTCGTCGATCCGCGAGACAGTAGGTGTGTCTGGATACTGAAAGTCATTTCCAGAGCGGACGATGATCGAGGCTCCAGAGCTAAATTGGTCGAAGCGGGCCAGCACGAAAGCGACTCCGGTACCTCGAGAGACGACCATTCCTGACTCATCGACACTGGCTGCCGATTCGTTGTTGCTGATGAACACGGCCCGCGCTGTTACGTCTTGTTCGGATCCATCGCTGTAACGTGCAACGGCGATGAGCTTTTGCGATCCGCCAGGTTGAGAAAAAACGGCTTGTTCGGGATAGACGCGTATTTCCTTGGGGACTCTCGCGGTCGCTGTATCATCGTTGCCGCATCCCTCTGCGAGCCATTGCATGAGGATTTCATGAGCGTAGGAGTTTTCGGCAATGGGGCCACCGCCTGTGTGATCCACGTTGCCGGTGGCTTTGAGCAGCAGCAACGATTTTTCGGGCTGGTTCCAATGAATGCGTCGACCATTGAGCTCCCGCGTTAAACGATAATGATCTCCCTGGGGATCGTATCCGAACAAGCTCAAGCGGAATCCATCCTTGCCTGTTGCCGAACCATGGCACTTGCCTGTATTGCATCCAGCTTTGGTCAGGACCTGAAGTACTTCGTTTCGAAATTCAATCTTGGGTTGCGATTCGGTGCCCGATACCTTGGTGGGAACGGCTAGTTGGTGGCCTGCGTATTGGACGATCAGCTCTCCGGATCCGTTGTGTCCCGGGATGACCGTTTCCGACAAGTATTGAACCAAGTGGTTTGGATGCGCTTCTACGGTGCACTCGCTGGTGACATCTTTTGTGCTGCCGTCTGCATAGGTGGCGGTGACGACGAGTGATTGCTGATCGCGAGGCGAATTTAGTTGGATCGCTTTCGGGTAGACTTGGATCGAAACCGCTGCGGGCGAATCTGCATCGGATGCGATGGATGCTACTGAAAGCTCAACGGCGAAAAACAAGCTCATCGCGAGTGCAAAAAGATTGACAAAAGTGTTGTGCATTCTGATTACTATCCGAGGTATTCGTAAGTGGGAGTCGAAAAGCATCGAGCTATCGTGAGGAGGGATTTCATTTACGAGCCTGACTTCAATCGTTGCCGACGAAGGGCCTCGAGCGGGGTAAGAGGGATTCCTGCTTCGTCTTTTTGCGATTTTCCTACGGGCGATATAACGAGCGTTGTCCTTCTCGCAATGCAATAGGAGGCGTGTTGTCCCAACCGTTCTCCACTGAGGCGGACAAGGATGTCTGGGAATGTACCGGTTGGTGCATCTGCTGCCACGCGAAGCTCAAACTCCAAGCTTCGCTGGTCCTCACTTATGGAAACGGCAGGAGCGGTGACTCGATTGGGCAAGCCTTCCAATTGTGCGGTGAGTGGTCCAGTGAAATTTGGGTCGATCTCAAATCGCAACGGCAGGACGATTTCTTGACCACATTCCACAGCGATGGACTGGAGTTTACCGGAGACTGGGCTAGGAAGTATCTCCAAATCTCGAAGAGAACTGCATACCGAGGGGTTCGTCAGTGGGGCAGCCGTGGGCATTCGGTCGATAGCGCCGACTTGGGCCTCGCCAGATTCCGAACGGCCCGAAGCGATGTTCGCTTCGACGACCAGCGGCCACCGCTGAGGTAGGCACCTCGAATCCGCCCGCAATCGGATGGTTGCCGTGGACTGATCGGCTTCGACGCGGGTTTTTGCGGGCCCATCGACGAACTCTGGAAGCAGAGGAATGGTTAGATCGATCGGTGAGGAAAAGCCTGGTTCTCGGTGAACTTGTACGATCAGGTCCAAGGTGCCGTCGACACTTAAAGGGTTGCGAGGCACGTCGAGTTCAATCGAATAGGGGAGTGGTTCTGTCACCGAAATGGCTAAACGGTCTGTGGTGATGCTTGTGTAAATCGCATCTGCCGGCCCGTTGACCAAGTCGATCGTCTGGCGAAATTCGCCCTGTTTGCTCTCGGCGATTGCGACCGGTTGTACCAGTTGTGAGCCCAAAGGAGACTCCGAGGAAGCTTCCAACACGACGGGTCTGGCGAAGTCGCTCGCTTCGAATGGAACGCTGGAGGTTTGGATGTGGTTGGGCATTCGATCCCATCTCAATCTCACCGTGCTTTCGATACCATCCCGTTGCACGGCCATGATCGCGAGCGATCGATTGCCTCGAGGCACAGATACGGTTTGCTTGCCCTGGGAGAGCTTATCGCGACGAGGAAGGAAGCTGACCAAAGTGGGTTCGAATGGTCGAATCTCGGCGCGATAGATAAAAAGTTCGCCCGACTTTAATCGTTTGTCTCGCACGCTCAGGGAGTAAAGATGATCGCGCTGTGCCTCAAAAGTCACTGAGGAATCATGGCTGTTTAAATCATCTCCTATCGCAATTGAGCGATCGGCGGTTTGGTCCCGAAGCTCAATGACCGAATCGAGCAAGGAACCGAGTCGTGTGGCAAAAATCTCCGCTTCGTAAATCCCATCGGAGGGTATCCGAAAAAAATGCGTAACGGTTTTGCCTTCGGAATCGATCTTCCCATGATATGCAATCGGTACGCTGGATGGATTTTCAAGACTGCTGGTTTCAGCGTTTGGGAATCCGACCGCTCGTATCGGTAACAACGTAGGGCAGGATACTTGAACTCCATTCCTATCCGTTGTCGTCAGTTCGATAGCGGATGTAGCACTGTTTGCTTTGGGCAAAACGATATTCTGATGCAGCGATGACCCGTCGCTCCCAAAAGCACCTATCCACTCAATCGACTGTTGCTCTTGCCCGGTACCCCCTAGCGGATACATCAGCGTTGGACGGGGAAAGCTCCCCAGATGCAGTGCATAGGGACTGTTGGCATCTGCATTGGCTCCAACAGTGCTCACGCGGATCGTGTATTTTCCTGCGACCGCGGCGCGAATCGAAAAGCAAGGGTCCTGGTTCAACAGAGGAGTGTCGTCGACTCGAAGGACCACTGTACCATCTGGACCCAATAGCATCATCTCGGTATCGAGCATCTTGATACCCAGGCGGATGGCTGCGATTTCAGCTGAAATCACATCTCCTTGACTTGCATCGATTACATAAAGGTCGGTGTCATCCCCTTGGAGTGTTCCATAGATAGTGGCGTTGCCAACAATGGGCTGCGGTTCTTCGGAGTCGTGTTCATTGATCACTCCAAAGGGAGTGATCGTTAGGAGTCGTATCTCCGAGATGCCATTGGCATTCCGCAATCGGATTGGATGCGGTTTGAGCTCGCAGTTTTCGCTTGCATGGATCCGCAGTTCCAGTGTGTCGTCATCAATCTTCTTGATCTCGAAGCACTCAAGTCCTGGATCGTAGAACAGGACTTCACTGCAATGACCGATCGAGGAACCAACGGCCCGGATGGTAACATCAGAACCTCGCGTTGCGACCGGAGGGGACAAGGTTTCCAGTGAAGGTGGGTCTATTGCGTTACTGGCAGTGGACAACCCCAACCACATCAAGGAAAGCATCACGATGCTGCGTACCCAAATGCATTCTCTCGAAACCAAAGTGATGAGCGAAGTGATCATTACGCCAATAACCCTTTAGCAACTGATCCGTTGGTGACGATGGGCTGTGGGCGATCGCCGGGAGACATTAACGACTTGGCTGCGTCGATACCTAAAAGGTGATAGACCGTCGTAACGTAGTCTTCGACCGACAGGGGAGACTCTGCAGGTTCTGCCGCCAACCCATCGGAAGCGCCGTAAATGCTTCCGCGTCGAATTCCCCCGCCCGCCATGACGATCGAGAAAACTCTTGGCCAGTGATCGCGTCCGCCACCCGCATTGATCTTCGGTGTGCGACCAAACTCGCTGGTTACAAGCACCAGCGTTGAATCGAGGATGCCTCGGTTATCGAGATCCTGGATCAGTCCCGCAAAGGCGCGATCCAAGTCTGGTAATTGGGGCTCGATACTTCGGTAATGAAACGCATGCGTATCCCAAGCACCGTAGGTAACGGTAACAAACCGAGCACCCGCCTCGACCAGTCGCCTAGCAATCAACAGCCGTGAGCCGGCAGATGGCCGCAAAACAGGTGGTGCGGGTTTCATTCCATAGAGCTCACGCGTTTTCTCGTCTTCATCTTTCAAACTAAACGCATTTTTGGCCTTTGGGGATGCAAGTAGGTCATAGGCTCTTTGATACAGTGAGTTCATCGTCGCGATCGAATCGTCTTTCTCCATCCGTTCGAAGTGTCCATCGACGATCGATTTCAAGTCCTTGCGACGCTCGAAACGCGAGTCATCAACCCCTTTGGCGTGACTCAGGTCACGGACTGAAAAATTAGGTCTTGCTGGATCGGTTCCCAACGCAAACGGACCGCAGGCATTGCTCAGATAGCCGTTCCCTAGGAACTGGCTGCCTTGGTTCGGTACGCAAATATACGCTGGCATCGCATCCCTAGGCCCCAATTCATGGGCGACAACCGACCCGACGCTCGGGTAGACCAGCGCTGGGCTGGGACGGTAGCCGGTAAACATGCTATGTTCACCACGGCTGTGATCGACCTCGGTGTGCGACATACTTCGAACTACCGTGATACGATCGGCGACTTTGGCTGTTTGCTCCATGTGGGAACTGAAGTAGACCCCTGGAAGTGATGTTCGAATCGGATCTAGGATCCCGCGATACTCCGCAGGAGCATCCGGCTTGGGATCAAAGCTATCCATGTGCGCAAAGCCGCCCTGGAGGTAGATATGAATCACCGATTTGGCCTTCGGTGATTGCCCCCCAGACGCCTTGGCCATGGCTTCGAGCGAGAGCATTTGCCCCAACGTCAGGCCCACTCCACCTAACCATCCAACGTAAAGAAAATCCCTTCGTGAACGACCCGAAAATGCTGGATTACATGACTGAATGAGTTGATTCATTGGGGTTGGCTTCCTTTCGATGATGGGTTGGGTGGATTCGAATTAAGGGGTTTTCTTTTCGGGTGTCACTTGCGGCCGATCCAATTCAACAATCAGTTTTGGACGTTGTTTGAAATCGTCGAACTCTGATGTGTAGAAGTCCCAGCCGTTACCACCCGTATTGAGAAAAACCCAACCGTGATTCGCATGTCCGTTGACCCACCACTGAACCGTGTCGGTGACGTCGAACACGACGGTCGATGTATTTGCAGCGATCTTCCCGAATGTAAAACTGTCCTTGTGACGGGATGCTTCGACATCATCCGCAGAAACGCCGTCGACAACGGAATTCCATGTTGCCGTCTTACTAAACGGTACTAACATTCGATGCAGATTGACGGTCGAGCCTTGGTCAAACGCACTAACCAAAAGCCTTGCCGATCGAATGCGGCTGTTGCGAGGGATCTGATTTGCTTTCGCTCCAATAATCGAGTCGAACCGAAGAAGGACCTGGCTTTCGCCTCCATCGTTGTTCGCGTCCGACGATGCGTTCGGATTGGTATCGAGGATCGTGGTTGGCGCCAAGGCCCATAGCTCGGTATCCACGGTCCCTTGATATCCACCCACACCTTCTTGAAATTCAAGAATCTCGACCTTCGGTTGCTTACCTTCGGACCGCTGCTTGGAGTCCTCGGCATCTGCCTTGCTCGCGGAAACGACCATGCAGATCCAGACCCAGAAACACACCCAGCAAAAATGAAAATCTCGGAACATACTTTGTCACTTCCAGGCAATGCAAACCGATGGAACTAGAATACGTCTTGGCCAGCTAGCGATCTCTATTTTGCCGGCACTGGAACGACAGGCGTTTCATTGATGGACTTTGTGGTTGGTGCCAAACCGCGTCGGCGCTCTTGGGAGTCGACCTTGCCCTCGAATATCTGATTCGATTCACCAATGGTTTTCTCGAGGACAAACGAATCGTAAACGTCGCCCGTCGCTGTTCGGGCTTCATAGATGAGCTTCATTCCCTCTACGCGAATGATTTGATACAGCTGAGTATCCTCGGCCACGCGGACCATGAATGGTTTGGGGTCAACGTTGTACATTTTCGGCCCACTCACCGACACGACGTACACGGTCCCATGGAATTCGTCTCGGTGAGTAACACCCGTCGGCACGTTGCCAACCGTGGGAGGCAAAACCGTAGGAGTATCCAAACCGGTCCTTCCATAGGTATGGTCGTGCCCTTGAAGTACCAGATCCACTCGATACTTATCGAGGATAGGCTTCCATGCAGCGCGTACCACCGGGTTGTCGCGGTCTTTGGCTGTGGAGAAAATCGGATGATGAAACGAGCAGATAATCCAAGGTTTCGTATTCTTGGACAGAACCTCGTCGAGCCACTTTGCCTGCTCCTCTATCTTGAGATTGCTATTGAGAACCACGAAACGGGTGTTTTGGTACTCGATCGTGTAGCAGGTTTCACCCAATCCCTCCGGACCATGCTCCGGAAGAGTGAATTGAGGCGCCCAGTGATGCGTTACGACTGACTTGCCATCCGCGTTTTTATGCATCTCGTGGTTGCCCACTACCGGCATGCTTGGAATCGTGGCATTAAGCCATCCGCCTGCGCCGAACCACTCGCCCCATTCGGCATCCGATTGAGCCGAATTGATCAGATCCCCTGCATGAAGCATGAACTTTGCTTTGGGCGCGTCGCTGTAGGCTTCACGGATCACACGCGACCATAGGGTCCGGATATCGTTCTGCGCATCGCCGAAGTAAATGAACGAGAACGGTTCCTCGATCACATTGGCCGTGACAAAATGAAACCATTCGCTCCAATTGACACCATCCCCTACGCGATAGGCGTACTTGGTCCCAGGTGTGAGATCCTTGAACGTGACGCTATGAAAATGAGCCGTGTTCAAGTCGGTTTTCAGAGCGACAGATGTCGCTGCGACATCAGTGGCGGTTTTGACGAACTCTGGTCCCGCCGTCGCAACCGCGATCTGTGCTTTTGCATGCTGGGTCTCTACGCTCGTTCGCCAACTGACGCTTTGCGTTGTGGTCGGGTCGCCTGACCAGGTCAGAATGATTCGGTCCGGAATCGGAGTTGGAGCGTAGACCTCGGTGTTTTCGACCTTGCGTACCTTCTCGTGCTTGTGCCCTTCTTCCCCGTCATGGGCATGGGCATGGGCAAACCCCGCCAATGCGAGGGCGCTTGACGCGAGGACTGCAGCCAACGGACCTGTTTCAACTCTCAACATGAGGACATCCCAACCCGACGTACGAGTAACGGAAAAACACTAGCTATCTATCTCTTAGAATATCTTGTAACCAACAAATAGCACGATCTGAAAGGTTAACGTTTGGCAAGCGGATTGTTAACTCTTGGTTCAGGTCGCAAAAAACACCCAAGCTTCTTCGGGATTTCACGAGAGTTCACCAGCAAAACTCGCCAGATAGGTTTTAATGCCGCTTCGGGGATTCGCTACTGGGTACCAATGACGTTTTTTGGGTGAGGGAATGGTATTGTGATTGCATCGCGAGGATCGAGTAACAGCGGATTGATACCGCCGGCAGGGCTTCTTTTCCCAGCAATTTTGATGGTTTCCATCTGGCTGGTGGATGCTCACTGCCAAGCCCAGGATACTTCCACCCAAGGTGCTGCTGCTCAGGCGACGAGCCGGTTTGCCGGACCAACCGATTCGGGGTTTTTGCTGCCCAATGGCTGGCATCTAACTCCCGCCGGCAAGCAAGTCGATACCAGTGACCTGCTGCTGAACATCTTCCCGATGAAAGACTCACGACGGGCAGTGATCGCTACGAGCGGGTTCAATGAGCATCAGCTGGGGATTGTCGATTTGGACTCGGGCGAGTTTCTGAGCAAACAGGTCGTTCACCAAAGCTGGTTTGGGTTAGCCGTAGCCCCCGACGAGTCGCACTTGTGGTGGTCCGGCGGTGGATTCGGGCGAGTTCATCAGTTTCAAATCGACCAGAACCAATTGATCCAAACCAGCGAGAAAGAACCGAACCCTTTCGAACTCAGTCGCAAGGAGTTGGCTGAAATTCGGACCAAGCTCTCCAAAGAGAAATCCTTCAAGAGCGGCCTTGCCTGGGACTCCAAGCGGAAGTGTCTCTACGCCCTCAACATCAACCAAGGGAAATTGCTTGCGATCAACGAGGAGGGGAAAACCGTATCCGAACTGGATTTGGGAGGACGTCCTTACGATGTTCAGATTTCGCCTCGCAATGGATTGCTCTACGTCAGCGACTGGTCGGAGAGAAGAATCTTGGTCGTCGATCCTGATCAGATGACCCTCGCGGCTCGAATCCTTGTCGGTGAGCATCCAAACCAATTGGCGTTTCACCCCACCGATGATCGCCTCTTTGTCTCATGCGGTTCGTCCAACGGCGTTTGGGTGATCGATACCAAACGAGGTGTCGTGACCGAGACAATCATGACAAGCCTCTTTCCGTTATCTCCAGAGGGGAGCACTCCAGACGCCCTGGCGGTATCTCCCGATGGCAGCAACCTGTTGGTGGCCAACGCAGACAACAACTGCATCGCCGTTGTCGATGTCACAGCTCCTAGCCGCAGCCAAGTCAAGGGGTTCATACCCACGGGTTGGTACCCGACTTCGGTGGCGATGACCCCCGATGGTAAACGGATCCTCGTGGGGATAGGCAAAGGGAATCAAACGAAGGCGAATCCTTTTTATAATGAGAAATCCGACGACAAAGCGCTGACGGAACAAGACAAGTTCGTTCGCAAACTCCTGCCCTACCCCTACATCGGTACAACCATCCGCGGAGCGCTTTCGATTGTTGACTTCCCCACCGACGAGAAACTTCAAGAGTACACAGCACAGGTGTATCGCAACTGCCCCTATTCTGACAAACTGCTTTCGTCCGTACCCTCGCCGGTTCCAACGATCATTCCAACACGCGTTGGAGATCCATGTCCAATCAAGTATGTCATCTATGTCATCAAAGAGAATCGAACCTACGACCAAGTCTTTGGGGATATGGCAAGTCAATCGCCACCGAAGGGCAACGGGGATCCAAGTCTGTGCATGTTCCCTCGCAAGGTGACCCCGAATCATCATAAGATCGCAGAAGAGTTCGTACTTTTGGACAACGCTTACTGCAATGGCCAAGTCAGTCGGGACGGGCACCCATGGAGCACCATGGCCTACAACACCGACTACATCGCCAGGGATTGGCACTTGACCTATTCTCAGCGTATCGGCGTCGATGACGATGACGAAGATGACTTGGCCAACGCTCCATCAGGGTACATATGGGATGCCTGCAAGCGTGCTGGGGTCAGCTATCGATCCTACAAAGAGTATGGCAAACGCACCTCGGACACTCAGGGCAATATGCTCATGGAAGGAACAGTTCCTGGACTCGTTGGGCACGTTTGCCCGAACTTTGGAGTGGGCACCGGTGGGAAAGGACGCGAACGCGACATGGATATGGTCGAGGTCATGCTTGCTGAGTATCAGGAGTTCATCAAACAAGGAACCATGCCGCAATTCATCATCATGAGTCTCGGAGAAGACCACACCGATGGAACCACTCCTGGGGCTTTTACACCCGAGGCATGCGTTGCGAGCAATGACCTAGCTCTTGGAAAACTCGTTGATGCGGTAAGCCATAGTCCTCTGTGGGGGCAAACCGCCATCTTTGTCATTGAGGACGATGCTCAAAACGGTCCCGACCACGTCGATGCCCATCGCACGGTTTGCTTGGTCGCGAGCCCCTATACCAAACGTGGTGTGGTCGATAGCACCCAGTACAGCACGGTGAGCTTGATCCGAACGATGGAGTTGATCCTCGGCCTAGAGCCACTCTCGCAGTTCGATGCAGCGGCTCAGCCGATGTTCAACGCGTTCACCACGACTCCTGACTTGACTCCGTACGAAAAAGTCGCTCCAGAGATCGATCTTCAGGCTGTAAACCAAACAACCGCATACGGGGCGGATCGATCGCTTCAAATGGACTTTTCTGAATACGATCGAATCGATGATTTCGAACTCAATGAGATCCTTTGGAAGGCCGTCATGGGACAGGATGCACCCATCCCGCCGGCGGTTCGCCGGGCGATCGCGATCCGTTTTCCAACAGACGCCAAATAGCGAGTCCGAATCGCAAGATCTTTCAATAGAGTTCCACACTAAAAGTAGTGATTGATCAGACGGATCCGTCTGATCTGTCTGAAATCCCCTGAAGGGGCTTAATGGGCAAGCACATGGCAACGCCCTGGGTCTTCGGAGCAAAAACGAACATCTAGCCCTGAAAGGGCGACACCTTAATCGCCAAACTTCGGGTACCTTACAATTTCGCTTCTGTTTTAGCTTTTTTTTGACTCGATCACCACGGTCGAGGAGGTGACTCAACGCAAGTCCAACCGGCCGACCTAGACCTTCAACTCAGTTGAGCGGGCTCGTATGGGAAGACAGGACTGGTCGCCATAAGCCCGCTCGCCATAAGCCCGCTCGATCGTTTGGGAAATCGCTCGACAAACGACCAAAAATCCCTTTTTCGATCCTGTTCTTGCTACAATTTTGGGATGGATTCCAACAGCCTCGCCAGTATGGTTCGTGAAAAAGGTCTCGATGTTTTCGAAAGGATGTTTCGCGCCGTGGAACTCGTTCAGGAACGATTGAATCGAGCTTGTAAGGCTCTGTGCGAGGCGCAGATTCCATACGCGGTCGTCGGTGGAAATGCCGTCGCGGCCTGGGTGGCAACGATCGATGATGGTGCCGTCCGCAATACCCGGGATGTCGACTTGCTCCTCGCGGAGGAGGACTTGCCACGAGCCACCGACGCGCTGCAAACCGCAGGATTCATCCGCGATGAAGTGATGGGGACCGTCGTTTTCTTGGATGGCCCAGACGGGAAACCAAGCCAAGGATTGCATATTCTCCTTGCGGGACGAAAAGTTCGGCCCGAATATGTTAGCCCCACTCCCAACGTCGATCAAGCGATCGAAATCAATCAGAAACGGATCGTCGAACTCCAAGCCCTCGTGGAGATGAAACTCAATAGCTACCGTCGCAAAGATCAAACCCACCTTCAAGACATGATCCAAATTGGGCTGATCGATACGAGCTGGCCATCCCGTTTTCCAACCCAGTTAGGCGAGCGTCTACAGTTGCTGCTGGATGACCCCGATGGTTGATCGGTCCTCGTCGGCCCTGTCATATCCGCAGCAAAACAAAAATGAAAAGAGCAACACGCTGAGCCAAGCGACGAAGACTTGAGAAACTCACGCTCAGCGTAGCGAGGCGTGTAGAGCTCGATGATTCGTATCCAGGTGTGACCGGTTTATTTCTTGCTCGATGCCGCAGCGACCAGATCTTCAATTTCTTGGTCGGTCATGCGTTGTCGAGTGGATTTGAGCATCTCCGAGAAATGATTTAGACTCTCGGTTTCTGACGTGAAACCGATATTCTTTCCCGATTTCAAAGGAACCATCCTCGGTAGTTGTTGCACGCCACTCGTCGAACTTCGAGAAGTCGCGTGAGACCTCTTCGAGAATTGCCCCCACCACCGGTTCCTTGGTCTCACCATCGAAGACGGTACCCGTGAGTACGATTTATTCCGCCGTAGGAATCTGCAAATCGATCTTTATCTCTCTCTGGTCAGAGATAGTAATTTTTTTACTATATGGCCCTTGTACGAATACATTGTGGTCACCGACTCCCACAAAGAACTCGAATTCATCGTCCCTGCCCCTAGGGCCGAAAAACAAACTCGCTTGCTTGCTTGCCAGTGACCTCGTGATGGCGAATCGTAAGGCTGGGCGTCGATTGCGGATTGTCGTAGGTCAATTCACCCGAAAGAAAGCCACCTTGAACGCGTAGGAAACGATGGCTGGGCCGAGTGTCCCCAGGCTTCCAACCCAGTTCGTGATTCTCACTGCCCGGACCACAACCAAACTCCCACAACTTCGTCGCCTCATCCACCGAGGCGTATTGCCAATGGCGATCGCCGCAAAAAACAATGGCTCCGGGGATTCTTGATAAGAACTGCCGTATTTCATTTCCCTCATAGGCAAATACATCATTGGCGTGATTGTCTTTTTTGTTTGCTCGATCCGGACCGACGATTGGCGTCGGGCTACAGATCAGTTTAAAGGTGGCCTGGGATTCCTTGAGGGTTCTGAAAAGCCATGCTTTTTGCTCGGAACCCAAGATGGTTTTCTCTGGACCATCCGGGACGTTATTGGGACTGCGATAGTCGCGACCTTCGAGAATCCACAACTGCAAATCCTTTCCCCAAAGGATGGTTTGATAACGCTCGGGCTTGCTCGGAAACTGTTCTTCATTGAAGAGCTTGACGCCTTCGGCAAACGTGACCGCTCCGTAGGTTTTCCCAGGCCAGCAGTCGTCGTCCAACGTATCGTGATCATCTTTGATGAAATACGAAGTGGTCTGGTTATAGAAATCGCGATTGTTTGGTAAACTGAATACCCGCCCCCATTTGAACCGCATCAGGGTTTTGGTCAGTGCCCAAGGGTCCGGTTTGTCGTAGTACTCGATATCGCCGGCATGCACGATAAAATCGGGCTGCAGCGACTTCATCGCTGGATAGATCTTATGGCCATTCCTACCGTCGTCGCGTCGGATGAAGTCATGGCAGGTGGTGATACAAAATTTCACTGGGCTCGATTCGCTAGCAGCCGGCGCTGTCTTGAAGGAACCTCGAATCGCCGCCGACGGGGAACCATCGAGCCTCTGGGCCTCGAGGATGGTGATGTATTTGGTCCCAGGGTTCAATCCCACAAGTTTCCACTGAGCCGTATAGTCATTTGCAGCTTGGGTGGTTATCCAATCCAAAGACTTGACGTCTTTGCGATGCTCTTCTGGGAAATAGGAAAGTCGCACCCTCCCGGCCTTGCCCGGACAAGCACCGATCATTTCATCCAAGCTTGCACTGCTGGGAAGCTGCAGTTGTTCGAGCTTTTGAGCATCTTGTACCCGCGCAAGTTCGCCTGCTTGCTTTGCGGAGATTTTGTTGAACGGTTTGCCAGCCAGGAGCATCTCTGGCATGCTGGTCGTGCGGGTCCAAAGGACAATGCTGGTCTGGTCTGCCCAGCTATTGCGACTGGCATTGGCTAGAAAGGGACCTTGGTTGATGGGTTTCGAGGTGGCAGGTGTTTGTAGGGGTTTGAATACGAAATCTTTGTAGAACGTCACTCCACCATGATCGGTCAACATGAAACGGTCTTGGTCGCCGGCACGTCCAAAGTCCTTTCCACCATAAAATTTGCTAAACGCAATGAGGGTATCCCAGCCAGGCCCGGAGGTTGTACCGATGGTGACCAAATCGCCATTGAGGTAATGCTCGATGCTATCCCCACGCGCGACGATCTTGGATGTGTTCCATTGGCCAGGGGGATGAAGGATTTTTTCCTTCTTGGGACCGACCAGATCGTAGATCGATGCTGTGGACGTGTTCGATGCACTGTCCGATGGATTGTCGAGGATTTGGTATTCGAGTCCGAGGTAGCTATTATCGAAGAGGTTCTGTCCAAATCGACGAACGCGGTACTTCAGACCGCCGTTGACCTCTTTTTCGATCTTCCAGGACCAGGAGAGTTCGAAGTTCGATGGTAGGGGTTGGGTAACGATATTGCCGCCTTGGCCGGGGTGGACCAGCGCGATGGTACCGGCCTTGAACTCCCAGCCATCCGGAACAGGTTTGCCATCGGTCGTTTCCCAAAAGTTTCGTTCAGCCCAACGGGACGATGCATTGGAAGCAAGCGATGCTACAGGGGTTTCTTGTGCGGTCGCTAGGAAGCTCAACCAAGTGGCCAAGCTCAGGCCACCAAGAAATGTTTTCAAGAGAGTCATCTGTGGTCATCGATCAGTCAGGAGAGGTAGGCTGTTGGCATCGGCGTTGCAGTCCAATCGAACTTGTTCGAGCCAGCATGCATTTTCCGTCATGGGCGACCAACCCGCAAGACGAGCATTTCTCAAAGTTCGAATCGCAAAACTTGGGCTCAAGGGAGGCAGCCACCCGGCTTCACGCCGGTGTGGCCATGACTCATCGCTACGAAACAAAGAGAACCCACAAAAGAACCCTACTTCATTTCCCGACGTTCGTCGGCCGTAAAACTGTTATCCACAACATCGTTGGACCATTGCTGTCCCCGCATGCGCGAAACCTTTGCGCTTGTCGACAAGTAAGCTGCAGCTACGTTGCCCCTTGAAAAGTCAGCGGCTCCATCAGGTCCGATTCCCATTTTTTGAGCTTCTTTAAACGAGTCCTGATCGGCAGCGAGGAATGTAAAATGCCATCCATACTTTTTCTGCTGTAGTTGAGTCATCTCATTAATCTTGGCCTTTGAAAACTCTTTGCTTGAATTCTCCTCGCCGTCGGTCATCACAACAAAGATCACCAGACCCGGACGGTCCTCTTCAGCCATCGCTTCTAGCCGCCGCCCAGTTTCGATCATAGATCTGCCGATGGCATCGAGTAGTGCGGTACCTCCTTGCGGCACAAGTTGGAAGGTAGGCGCTTGCGAGATTGGGACACCTTTGCATAGGAATTCGTATTCCGTATTAAACTGCACGATGGTGAGCAGCACTTCGCCTGGCTCTTTGGCTTGTTTTTCGATAAAGGCTCTAATGCCACCCTCTGCGTCAGCGCGAATGTCTTGCATCGAACCGCTGCGATCGACAACCAGCGTAATGTCTGTTAAATCGGATCTCATTGAAATTCTCCAAAGCTGAATATTCGGGACAATCGACTTGAAGAACCAGTGCAAATGTGCGCCGGCTCGCTGGGACCAATGATCGCGTGCAGACTTGAACAAAACAACCCCCCGAATGGGGGGGGCGGAGCATCACTACAGTCGCGAAAACGCGACTCGTAAACAGAGGATGTAGCCGATGAATGCGAGTGCAGCAGGAATGAGCATTAGGCCAGCGTCAGGAATCGCTACGACAAGGTTGGTCAGGATATCAAACAAAAGGATCAATGCAATCGAGCACAAAAGGAACAGCTTGCGCCAAATCGCCGGACTGCCGTTGGTGCGCATCGAGAGTTGTTGGAAGCCGATTTCATTTCGCATTAAGATCACAATTGCCATTGCGATGATACCGAGTGTTTGAAGCACCACAATCATGACGATCACCCAAGAATCGAGTTTTCCTGCGGGCTTAACGAGGGCGTTATTGATCAGCAAGCTAATTAAAACATAAAAGCTTGCGGGGATGGCGGTGATCGTAAATGGGATGTAGATATCCCACTTTGCAGATAAGCGAAATGGCTCGGGCGGGCTGGCCGAAGCGTCTTGGGAGTCGTTCGATTTCACAGCGGATAGTCTCTCGATTGGATCGTGCTCGTTATTCGAAGCAGCGAGAACAACAAGATAACAAGAAGCTGAGCAAAGTGACATCCTTGAGCCGCTAAGAATGCCGCAACAAATGGCCGCATCGGATTTTCTTTGACACGGTTTTACTCTTTGCAAAAATCCGGTCCGACGACTCCCGGATTTTTTGGTTCCATGCTGGCAATGACTACAAGCACTTTTGGATCGCAGGCGAATACAGGACTGGTCGTCGGTGGCAATACCGTCGATAATGCCCTCGGTGCCGCATACTCTCACCTGTCCATTCGTCCTTCATTCAAAAAGAATTTAGCACATCCTATCATGGCACTTTTCCCAATCAAAAGATTTCGACCAATCCGCGAGCTGTGGATCGCCTGTGTGTCCTGGTGTTCGGTAACGGCTTGCCTCTGCACAGTGTTGGCTCAATTACCGCTTGCTCAATCACCCGTACTGGCTCAATCACCCGGCACCCCCGATGCACTCGTGGTGGATTTAGGCAAGCAGACCAGACTCGAACTGGTTCACTTGTCACCCGGTGAATTGATGATGGGAAGTACACCCGAGGAGAAGGCTTGGGCGACGGGTATCGAAGGTGGTGCGCAACCCGGAACCGAACGTGAATCGTATGAAGGCCAGTTGCCTCGCAAAATCAAGGTGCCGCATCGATTTTGGATGGGGCGCACCGAAGTCACCGTCGGACAGTTTCGCCGATTCGTCGAAGAAACGGGGTATGTGACCGACGCCGAAAAACCAGGTGGACATACCCAGTGCTTCAATCCCAAATGGACAAGCTACGACTTCCGCACCTCGGTCGTTCATCCTTGGGAACCGATGCCTGGCAAGAGTTGGCGTGATCCGAACTTTCAATTTCCTTTGCAAGACGATTTTCCGGTCGTGTGCGTGAGTTGGACCGATGCGAAAGCGTTCGCTGCTTGGCTCAATGAGCAAGCGAGCCTGAAACTGAATATCCCCGCCGGGTACGCGTACCGCTTACCCACCGAAGCAGAATGGGAATATGCGTGCCGAGGTGGACGGCAAGACAGCACAGCGTATTGGTGGGGGGATGATCTGGCCGAAGGACAAGGCCGCTTCAACATCTCGGCGGTCGACTTCCTGCCGGATCGCAAACAGAAATGGCCTTTAGCGAGTGCTCCGTGGAGCGATGGCTTTTCTTTCGTCGCTCCGGTAGACCATTTCGGCGAGCGGGGGCGCAACGGCTTTGGGATCGCCGATATGTGTGGGAATGTATGGGAAGTCGTTCTCGATCATTTTGATCCCAAGGGAGGGCACGAGGAATTGCATACGACCAAGGAAAATTATCGGCCCGTATGCAAAGGGGGCAATTACTTCGATGTCCCCGGCAATGCTCGCTGTGCGGTGCGTTTAGGTCTTGCAGGCCCGCATTACTCCGATTCTCGCGATGGGTTCCGAGTCTGTCTCGGCCCAATCATAAACAACGCGCCGTAAAAATAAAAAATCAACAATCATCATTCGACAATCATCAATCCATCCCTCGCGAGCCTGTTCATTGCTGGTACGTCACGGACGGGCAATTCTTAATGCTTCGACGCATCGCGATTAACATCATGAGCTTGGAGACTTCGAAGGAAAGCACTCGCAGGAAGCGAAAACTGTATACTTGTGCTTGTTGCCCGAGAGAAGTTCCTCGATGAAAATGAGTTCTAGACCATGCGATTGCCACACCCAGAGCTACACCGAACGGATCGCATTGGATGGCTTCGAGCTGCCGTTCTTGGCGCCAATGACGGGATCGTTTCCACAGCGAGCCTTGTTGTCGGAGTGGCAGCGGCAAATACCGCTAACAGCAACATTTTGGTGGCCGGAGTCGCAGGCTTGGTCGCTGGAGCAATGTCGATGGCTGCTGGCGAATACGTTTCGGTCAGTTCGCAGGCAGACACGGAAAAGGCGGATATCCAACGCGAGCGAGCTGAACTTGCTGCCGACCCAGTCCACGAGCATTCGGAGCTCTCTGCGATCTACGTAAAGCGAGGGCTGGATCCAACGCTCGCAAGCCAAGTGGCCGACCAATTGATGAAACACGACGCGTTGGGGGCCCATGCGCGGGATGAACTCGGGATTTCCGACACACTCAGTGCACGACCAGTGCAAGCGGCATTTGCATCGGCGGGCACGTTTGCGATCGGAGCAGCGATGCCGCTTTTAACAGCAGTCCTGACGCCGCCAAGTGCGCTAATACCCGTGGTGGTTGCCACGTCGATTCTTTTCCTGGCACTGCTTGGCGGTTTTGGGGCCTATGCCGGTGGCGCTCCATGGTTGAAGGCCGCCGCGCGAGTTACATTCTGGGGCGCACTGGCGATGGCGATCACGGCTGGCGTGGGCGCCGTTTTTGGGGCTGTCGTTTGACGCTGTCTATCCGGAGAAAAGCGATGAATCCTTGTATAAACCGCGTTGTTTGATAGGTTGATGGAGCATCTTTGAGCCCAGGATGTCAGTTTTAATCGATTCGGCCGTTTCCCTCTCTGAAAGGCTGGTCAACGGGCGGCAGGTCAACTGGCCTGTTTTCCAAGATTTTTATGACTAAATAGCTCCATAGGATTTCTGGTGCGCGAGCAGGATGTCGAAGATAGCTGGAAGTTACGCCTCCACCGGACGAGTCCGGTGGTAGGCTCCGAGCGCACCTGGGATGATGTGGAGCTATTTAGATTCAATGACTGAATAAAGGGAAACTTCTTTGAGTTCAAGCAATCGAAACACAGATCGTCGGCATGATTTGGATGCCCTGCGGGCAAGCGCGATGATCCTCGGGATCGTTTACCATGCGGCGCTGTCGCTGGCGTTGGGGATTCCTTGGATGGTCCAAGACCCTTCGGCCAACAAATCGATTTACGTTTTTCAGTCGTGGGTGCACGGCTTTCGCATGCCGCTGTTTTTCATCATTAGTGGCTTTTTCACCGCGATGCTTTGGAAAAAAAGAGGAGCTAGAGCTCTTGTTTGGCATCGATTCCGACGCATTCTGCTGCCTGGCATCGTCGGGGCCATCACGCTCGTTCCTGTGTGCAACTTGGTGATGTTCAAAGCCGTCCTCGACGGCAACACTCGCCGCGCGGAAATGGTTCGCAGCGAACCGGCCGAAAAGAGCATCTGGGCAGCCATTCGCAAGTTCCGGTCCGATGTGGTCAAGACCCATCTGGACAACGGCTATGCTTGGACAGACTTGCACCCCGATTACCAAACCACGGCCTTGAGCTGGGCGGCTATCAACGGGGATCTAGACAGCGTTCGGCTGCTGCTCGAGAGAGGCTGCGATCCTAGCATCGCCAACCCGGATGGCAATACACCGCTGCACGCATCGATGTTCTTCGGCCATTTTCCAGTCGCCGAATATCTGCTCGACCATGGGGCAGACACCCAAAAGAAGAACAAGAATGGCGAATCCCCCATCGACAGCCTTCGTTCCGACTCTGCCTTTGCACCTGCTGTCGCTGGATTTCTCCTTCTTGATTTTAAGATCGCGGACATCAAACACGGCAGGGAACTCATCGAACAAAAGCTCAGCGAGCCGAAGTTGGGTGTTGCCAGCTCCCCCGAGGCCAACGGGCTGCAATCTCAAAGCCCACAGGTATCTCAAAGCCCAGGGGTATCTGAAAGACTACAGGCCTTTGGCACTTGGATCGCGACTTACCCCGCATTCTCGTACCTTTGGTTCCTGTGGTTTCTTTGGTGGTATGCAGTCTGTTTTGGGGTCCTGCAATGGTTGATTGGATGGCTTAGATCCTTTTGGACCGCAGCCCCGATCCCGTGGCGTTCCATGAAGCTACACTCACCCCTAGCCATTCCCTTTTGGATCGCGATCACGATCATTCCGATCTACCGCATGGATGCGCTAGGATTTCTATTCGGCCCCGATACCTCCCTCGGCTTTCTGCCGGCATGGCACGTGTTTGCTTACTATGCCATCTTCTTTCTCTTCGGTATTATCTACTACTTGGCCGACGACGACCAAGCCCGATTGGGGGGGAGTTGGCGCATGCTGCTCCCCTTGACGATTCTGGTGATCTTTCCGGTCGCGTTAGAGATCAACGTCGGTACCTTTGGGTTGAGAGATTCCTGGATTTCCCGAGACTGGATTCGACCCTTGTCGGTCCTGAGCCAATCTCTGTTTGCTTGGTGCATGTCGCTCTCGTGCATCGGGTTGTTCCGCTGCTGCTTTGCCGAGCCAAAGCCATGGATACGCTATGTGTCCGATTCCTCGTACTGGCTCTACGTCGCCCACTTGCCCCTTGTCGTCGCGATCCAATCCCAAATGGCTGGGAGTTCGTTCAACGGTTATCTCAAGCTCCTGGTCATCAGCGCCCTGAGCATCGCGATCTTGCTATTGAGTTACCAGCTGCTGGTCAGATGCACCTGGATCGGGTTGTTTCTCAACGGCACCAGAGAGAAGTGGTTCAAGGAGCCAAACAAGCCGTCTTAAGTTTTGAATCTATTGAAGAACAATGGGTTTTTTGAGATCGCTGGCCGGATTATCATTGCCTGGATGCTTGGCTTTTGATTCAATCAAAGGTCAAGTCCTTGCAGGCCCATTCGAATTCCTCCCTTCTGACGAGCCACTCGATGAACTCTAACAACTCGATCGGCCCAGTGCATAACGGCCCAGTGCAAAACGGCCCAGTGCAAAACGGCCCAGTGCATCTGGAACCTGGACCTACGCCTCGGCACAAGCCCAATCGATTTCGGAGAGTGGCCAAGCGGACGGCATATGCAAGCTGCCTGCTTGCGCTGGGCATCACCGGCGCGGGAACTTGGAAAGTGCGTTCAAGCCTACCGAATTTAAGCGGCCGACATGCGACCGAGCATATCGAGCAATCGGTCAAGATCGATCGCGACGCTTTGGGCATACCGACCATCCGTGCTACGAATCGAGTCGATGCTGCTTATGCGATGGGCTTTGTGCATGCCCAAGACCGATTCTTTCAGATGGATTTGCTTCGGCGGGTCCCATCAGGACGGTTGGCCGAGTTGGTGGGTAAGTCTGCTGTCGGAGCTGATAAGCGATTTCGCAAGCACCGTTTTGTTGCAATGGGACAACAAGTGTTCGCTCAAGCAGATCGCGAGCATCAGTTGATCCTCGAAGCCTACAGCCGCGGGGTGAATGAAGGACTCAAAAGGCTCGACGGTGTACCCTTCGAGTACCAAGTCCTCCAGGCCACTCCCGAGCCTTGGAAACCCACCGACTCGTTTTTGGTGATGATCACGATGCTCTGCGATTTGCAGCCCATGGATGGGTCACCCGAACAAGCCTTGACGCTGCTTCATGAGAAAGTGCCTCAAGCTGTCTTCGATTACCTAGTCCGGGCCGGTTCTCGCTGGGATGCACCTCTTGACGATACGAAAGTGGCGATGCCATCGATACCCGGTCCCGAGGTTTGGAGCATGCGCGATTCAAAGACGACCGAGCAAGCATCCGCGGAGTCCTCCGCTAGTCGTCGAGATCACGACCAACAGCTCGATCCAAAGCTCGATGCTACCGAGTTGGCTTGGTTGAATTGGAGCCATATGCTCGATGGTGAATTCAAAGTCGGCAGCAACAACTGGGCTATAAGCAGCAAAGTGGGCAAGCCTGCCGAAGGCTTGGGCGGCGGCAACCGAGCCATCCTGGCCTCCGACATGCACCTGGGTTTGCGTGTTCCGACGGTTTGGTACAGGGCGGTCATGCATACACCCACACGCAACCATCCAGGCAGGACCCTGGTGGGAGTCACCCTGCCGGGGGCTCCGGTGATGATCGAAGGTTCCAATGGATCGGTCGCATGGGGGTTCACCAACAGCACCGGAGATTTCGGTGATCTGATCGAACTCAAGATGGTAGGTGAGAAAGAATATGCCACGCCCCAAGGTCCCCGGAGTCTGGAAACAACCACCGAGAAGATCAGCTTTGGTAGCGGATCTGAAGACTACAGCTATGAGTGGTCGATCTGGGGTCCGGTTGTCGAACAGCGAGACAATCGACGGTTCGTGCACAAGTGGATTGGCAACGACCCGAACGCATTTGATCTGAACATCCTCAACATGGAGTCGGCGCGGTCGGTCGAAGAACTTGCCAACATGGCCAACCTAGCCGGGATGCCCAATCAAAACGTCATGATGGTCGACGATCAAGGGAATATCGGTTGGACGATCTCAGGTAGGCTTCCGAAACGAAAGGGAGCACCTCAATGGATCGCTGGCGACTGGTCCAGCCAAGAAGCCTGGGAGGGTTACTACAAGCCCCAAGAGTATCCACGCGTGATGAACCCACAGTCCGGTCGGCTCTGGACGGCCAACAACCGGATCATGGGGGGTGAGTATCTCCAGAGTGTCGGTGATGGACGATTTGATCCAGGTGCCCGAGCCAAACAGATTCGGGACCGACTCTTCGAGAAGGAATCCATGGATGAAAAGGATCTCTTGGCCATCCAGCTCGACGATGAAGCCCGGATGATGAAGGTCTGGCAAAAGGTCTTGCAGGACGTGTTGGCAGCCGACACGAAAATTGCGACCGTGGAATTTTCGACGCTCGCAAACCAGCAGGAGCTGCGAGCCAGCACCGACTCGGTGGCCTATCGCATCGTCCATGAGTTCCGCAACCAGGTCTTCACCCGCATCTTCGGCTTTGAGATCTCGCGCAGAGGCAGCAGCGACGCAAAGAAGCAGGGGATTGCCAGTAGGCTCGGGATTAGTCGCAATGTACCGGTATCCTATGAGGACGTGGCCGAAGAGCTTATCGAGCAAAAGCCCATGCATTGGCTCCCTCGGGAGTTTGAGACTTGGGAGTCGTTGCTTGCGGATGCAGCCGGTGCGACCCAGGCCGAGCTTACCAAGGATCAACCGCTCTCTGAGGCGACTTGGGGCAAACGCAATCGGGCCGCGATCAAGCATCCCTTGTCGATGGCCGTCCCGGCCTTGGGGAGTTTCCTGGATATGCCCGATGTCGAGCTGCCGGGGGACAGTCATCTACCCCGCGTCCAGAGTCCCTCTGGAGGAGCCTCGCAGCGATTGGTGGTAAGCCCTGGCTTTGAACAAGTCGGCATCTACCATCAGCCCGGGGGGGCCTCGGGCCACCCGCTGTCTGCTTACTACCGCGCCGGCTTCGACGATTGGGCCAATGGCAAGGCTTCGGCGCTGATGCCTGGGCCTGTCGTCCACTCGATCGAGATCACTCCCAAATAGCACGAATCGGGGTGTTTCGCAAAGCTTGGACGAGCAATCGCTGGTCTTCTGCGATTCTTTTGCAGGGTTCTTTTGTGTCGTAGCAATCAGTCATTGCCCCACCGGCGTGAAGCCCGGTGGTGGCCTCCCATGCCTGTGAACGGCTTAGGTGCATTTGAGATACTTTTCATCGAATCATCAATTCATCGAGTCATCGAGTCGATCGATTCATCGCATCGATCGCTTGGCGGCCGGTATCTGGGAAGTCGGTGAAGAATCCATCGACTTTCAATTGGTCCAAAAGTACGCTATGGGTTTGATCGAGCGACTTAGACCATCGCGGTTGGGCTTCTTTGCGCACCGTATAAGGGTGGACTAGCAGACCGGCTTCGTGGGCGGCTTCGACCAAGCCGGTGCTGTGGACCGAACCGTCAGCGGCTTGGGTAGCTAAAAGTTCGAGCGAGGGGCCCAAGCCTGAGATAAAGGACTTGAGCTCTCCGAGTCGCTCAAGTTCGATGGGTCTTCCGATCAGATAGACCATCGGTAGCTTGCAAGCATGTTCTTTGTGCAAGCTCTCAAGTTCGTCGAGTTCAAAGCACTGCAGGTAGCATCGGTCGTCGGCCTCGTCGAGATCGAACTTCTTGAGCAGTTTGAGTAGCTCTCCACCCATGGATACCGAAAATTGTTTGCGATGGA
>CAILTZ010000265.1 GCA_903837255.1 uncultured Pirellula sp.
CGAACAAGCTGCAATGCAAAACAAATGCACCGATCAGATCCCATTTCGGATAGAAAACGGTTGAAACGATGCCGACACCAAACCTCCATTCTCGATACGGCAGGGTCACGCCGTTGCCGATTAGCTCGATGGCCCCGAGGATGACAAATACCGAACCGACGATGATCTCCATGATCAGATATCTAGGGGAGATCGGCAGTCGGCAAGAGCGGCAGCGGCCTCTGAGAAGCACCCATCCGAAAATCGGCGAGTTGTCGATCATGTTTAAAGGTCTGTCACAAAATAGGCAGTGGGAACCTCGCGTGACAATGGTCTTTTTCTGGGGAGTTCTGCTAGCCACGACGTTGATAAAACTGCCGATGCTAGCCCCGAGGTAAAAGAACCAAAAAACAAACCAATACTCAACGGTTCGGCGGACGAACCAGACTCGAAACGATATCTCTGGATCCCTGGGATCGAATTTCCAGCGAGACGTCGCAATCTTGCTCCGGATCTCGAGCGGTGGCAGGACCACCGCATAGAAGAGCCAACCGCCGAGTATTGCCGCGATGAGCAACATCAACGGCCAATCGCGTCGGAGCGATATCAAGCTCTTGCGTCGAGGTGGCACTGAAGTGCTCGTCGATGGAGGGTCATTCCCAGCATCCACTTCGCTCAAAACGCGCCTCGCTTGCTCTGCAATTGATCGAGAAGATCCTTCAGCGGATCCTTGGGGACGGGCTGAGAGGAGGACCAATTGTAGTCGCTCGGAGCCAATCGGCGCACGGCTCCGGGGTTTTGCGAGTCGGCCGCTGCTGGGTAAACATCGATGACGCTGTTGTCTTGGAGCTGCTCGCCAGCGGGCAATAACAAAAAGCCTACGCTACGAGGTTGGTAATTGACATCCTCGATGACATTCGGACTTTTTCCCGTCGCATCGATCGCAATCGATTGCAGGAATTCTTCGTAAACGCTCAGGTCATATAGGACCATTGGGGGCACGGGGATTTGGATCTCACGCCGGTCCCAGTTTCCAAAACTGTCCGCCCACTCGACGGTTTGAGTGACCGTCGCGCCGCTATCGCGCTCGAGCACCACTATTTCCGAGCCTCCTTGAGGGATCCGCAGTCTCTTTGGGGCTGCCGAATTGCGGCGATCGGCCAGGAGTACAAGCAACCCATCGCTATGGGTATTGGCGATTCTGAGCGACACTGGCGGCAACTGCGGGTTGGATACAATTTGTTCGTTGACTACTCGGTAGCTGGGCTGAGGCAAGGCAAAGGTCGGTTGTTGGGGCCACCATACTTGCCAAGGTGAATACAGGATCGGTTGCAACCATAGACCGCTGTTAGGGACACATGTCAAACCAAAACCTGGCATCGAGACGCTTTCAAAGCAGTAGCCTCCATTGAACTGCTGCAATCTCCAACATTGAGCGACCGAATTGTTGATTCCCACCAAACGAACTTGGGAGCGCTGTGCTGGCTGGGCCAAAACACCATTGCCAAAGTTGCCGGCATGCTGAGGATCGATGCTCAATGCCAACCATTGATTTCCGATGGATTGCTGAATACGGACCATGTCACCACCGACGGGGGTGATCATCCAAGCTCCCTGAGCGTCATCGACTTGGGCACCGTTTGGAGCATTGGGAACCAGTTGCAGTTGGCCTTGGCGTCCTGCTCGCATGAACAGGCGACTCCCGGCTTGTCCTGCTGACAACAGAACGGTCTTGCTGATATCCCTGTTGGCACCCTCCTGAGGAAGCCTTGCTGAATTGGCAGGATCCATG
This sequence comes from uncultured Pirellula sp., assembly GCA_903837255.1. Classification (GTDB taxonomy): domain Bacteria; phylum Planctomycetota; class Planctomycetia; order Pirellulales; family Pirellulaceae; genus JBKCUI01. The sequence goes on from CAILTZ010000265.1 coordinate 1,772, forward strand.
GCAAGGACAGCCATAGAGCTTGGGGCAAACTCGATCTGCCCGTTTTTCAACGTTCCGATTCGCAAGTTGCCTTGGTTGTACGTCGGCCATTGGATGACCCGCTGAGCTTCACGAGATCCGTAGCCTATGAACTGTCCGTCGGGGGTGTCGTAGCGACGAAGTCTCGAATAGACAGTCGTCTGACCGGCTTGGTCACGCACGACCAATTCTTCCGAGCTGATTCTGGCGGTCGACTCGGTCTGAGTGCCGGGCACTTTCAATGCAAAGTGCTCCTGTGCAAAACAGCTTGGACCCATGCTGCAGAGTCCCAGCACAGACAGTCCGAGCCACAAGATGGGCCATGGGCAATTGCAAGTACTTCGATCCGATTTCATCGCAAGCCTCTGTTAGCAAACCTCTGTTAGCAAACCTCGATCGATCTGCATGCTGTAAAGATACATTGTTTGTTGAC
>CAILTZ010000266.1 GCA_903837255.1 uncultured Pirellula sp.
AGTGCCAGATACGCGAACCTGCGATTTGCCTTCATGACTTGTCTCCTCTCAACTGTCATCTACACTGAACCACTGAACGATTGACTAGTCTGCGGCTTGCCGCCCCCCCCCCAACACGCTGTGCTCCGCATCACCTCCTCTGCCGTTGTAACAGAACTGCCACCACAATGAGAACGCCCTTGAGGATCATCTGATATTCCGATGGGATATTACGCAGCCCAAGGATATTGTCGAGGATCCATTTGCCTCGCTTGACCGGACTGGTTCGGGTCGGGTTGCTCGTGACAGCCAGCACCGAGGCATGGGTCAGAATTCCGAGCCTCTTTTGCCCCTTGAGCGAGACCATTTGAAACTTATCCCCCTGAACCCCTGGCACACCGTAAAAACGCGCGAGTTTTTCGTTCATGAACGAAAAGTCCGCGTCGAGTAGACGCAGCACGCTCATGTTCTCTCGAAGAACATAGAGGAACAGATAATAGGTCTCTGTTCGGGAGTAGTCTCGGATCTGTTCATTCCAGTCCGGAAACATGCCTTCGTTGGGTGCAAAGTGATCGAGTTTGCGCAAGGTCAGCCATTGTCCAGCGAAATTTCGCACAAAGTCTCGGGCTCGCTGGTCGCGGATCATCCGATCGAGCTGTGCGGCCAAAACACCGGGTTCTCTCAGCTGCTTCTTGGAGGCGAGCGTCAGGAGCTCTCGATCCGGTGTGGAACTCCATAGAAAGTAGCTCAGACGCGTGGCGAGCTCAAAGTCGCTCAGCTTCGGATACTCGTTGGCAATGCGCGCTGCTGGCTCCTCGATCTTGAAAAGGAAGTTCGGACTTACCAGGATCGCGGCCAAGGCGGTTTGCAAACCGACCTCGTAGCTATCCCCGGCCTGGACCGTCTGTTCGACGATCGCTGCCAAGCGGCTCAGTTCGTCGTCTGTCGCAGGTCTCCTAAAGGCGCGGCTTGCTACCCTGCGTATCACATCCTTAGCCGCATCGGCAACCGAACGGTTTGCTGATGGGATCGAGTCGCGAACCAGCTCGCGATGGGTTTCAGGCAGAGCCGACTCCGGGACTTTTTCGGCTGGCTTTTGGCCGGTGATCCGAAGATCGTAAATGTAGAGGTTCGTATCCTGAGCGGGCTTTCCGTCTTTTGCTTCGATGTAATGATCGTTGACAAAGGCGATCTCGAAAACCCGCTTGCCAGTCCGCAGCTTGAGCGGGATCTTAAAGGATTCAGCATTGTTTGGAGAATCGGTTTTGACCGTCAGCTCTTCGACCTTTTTGCCATCGATGGAAATCACCACTTTGGGGTATCGACCCTCGGCAGCCGAGCCAGCCATGCCGAGTTCCAATGTGTAGCGGCCGGTCCAGGGTGCCTGCTCCTCGAACTGGGTTTTGCCATTTGAGAAGAAGACAAAGCGGTTGCCCTCGAATTTGCCCCCGGAGTCAGCGGTCAGTTGGCTGATTTTTCGTGGCGAGTCGTAGATCGGACCTGAGCTCGGTGCGACGATCACTTTTTGGCTGATCTCCTCGGCGGCCCGAAGATACTTTTCCATCAGCAGTGGAGGGAGCGTCAGGACGTCCCCGATGTTATCGAAACCATACCCGACATCGTCACCGGGAAATCCTAGAGCCGGTTCGTAATCGATCGCGAACAAGTCACGGATGGAGTTTCGGTATTCGAATCGATTGATACGCCGGAGGGTGACAGCACCTGGGTTGGGCGTTTTACCGCAGTCGATATCGTTGAGCGTGCTTTTGATCCACTCCGAGACGAGCTTGCGCTCTGCCTCGGTCGGCTGTGGGGAATCGACCGGAGGCATATCGGCGATATCGAGTCTTTGGGCGACCTTTTCCCAAATGCGACGTTGTCGAAAGACGCTTTTGGCGTCGGGAAAATTGTTCAGGGCCAAGCCGCTTTCGGCTTCGGCCCCCGAGTGGCAGCCGTAGCAGAATTGTTTTAGGAGCGGCTCGATGTTTTTTCCGAACTCTTCGTTGCGTTTTTGCCAATCGGTTGCCAACGCCGACCCTGCGTTCAAACACAGGGCGATCACAACCAGGGCGAAAAAGGCTATAAAATCGATTGTGGCTCTAGCCATGGGGCAATAATCCACCAGAGAACCTGAAACGCCAGACGACAGACCACCTACTTAGGAATTGTAACCTATGAGTTCCACCAGCGAAGAACTACTTCAAAAGAAATGCCTTCCGTGCGAGGGGGGCGTGGAGGCTTGCTCGCTCCAGCAGGCAAACGCTCAGCGGAGTGCTATCCCGGCCTGGGCGCTTCGAGAGGACGGTGAGTGGATCGAGAGGTCCGTGCAGTTCAAGAATTTTGTCAAGATGATGGAGTGCGTCAATCGTATCGCGGATCTAGCGGAGGCCGAGGGCCATCACCCAGACTTGCATTTGACCGGATATCGGAACCTCAAGATCGAATTGACCACGCACGCCATCGGGGGCTTGAGTGAAAACGATTTCATCTTGGCCGCCAAGATTGACGCGCTGCTAGCGGAGCAAGAGAGCAGAAGACCGGACCGCTGATGAACGCTAATATTCGCTGATGAAAACCTAAATCGCCTGACTGTTTCCCTTCAAGCCTCTAGCATCAAGCCTGCCCCCGGTTTTAGCCCGGAGGGCGGCATATCTCTGCCGGTGTGCGTAAGCGACCGGATACTGGCAACAACACAACCATTCTATATACTTACGATGCGCAAGCATCTATACTAGATACTTCGCATTGCAATATCTATCTTATTTAGCAAACACATGGTAGGTCTCTTGAACTACGACTTAGCCCTTGTGCCGCCCTCCGGGCTTTTGAGGGTTAGGGGGGGTGCCGATGTCCGGTGGCTCACGCACACCGGCAGTTCTTGTGCCGCCCTCCGGGCTAAATCCAAGCACCCAGGAGCAGG
>CAILTZ010000267.1 GCA_903837255.1 uncultured Pirellula sp.
CGATGCACTTCTCGGCGTTTCATCCCGATTTTCGTATGACCGACCGTCCCAATACCCCCGTGAGCAAACTCTTGGAGGCCTATGCGATTGCCAAGTCCCACGCTCTGGAGCATGTCTATGTAGGCAATGTCCACGACCCCAAACACGCATCGACCTACTGCAGCGGTTGTGGACAATTGCTCATCGAGAGAGACTGGTACGAGCTCCATCAAGTCCATATAGACCATGGAGCATGCAAGTTTTGCGGGACCGAGCTCGCCGGTCGATTTCAACAAAGTGTTGGAACTTGGGGCCGCAAAAGGCTTCCAATCGACATGCGTGAGTTTCAACCACCCGAATCTGTGCTACCTTTATCATCGATCCGTCAGGCGGGCGATCGACCTGTACAAATCTCTCATTTACCCGCCAAACAGTTAACCGCCGAACAGCTACCTTCCAAAATGGAACAGTCCTCGATGAGCGACCAGAATCTACGCAAGCTGACCCTTTTGGATTTAGACGCCCTCAGTGAAGATGCTCGCAGTGCGATTCAGCAGATAGCAGCCAGGATTGTGGCGGCCAAAGTTCTCAAAGAGCGGCTCGGGAAGGATGTTTTTGACCAGCTCGGGGAGCTGGCTGAACATTATGTCTATGGATGCTTTACCACCCTCAAACGCGGCAGGACGCTACGTGGTTGCTGCGGGTTTTTGGGCAGGCCGACTCGGCTGCGCGATGCGATCCTGGAGTCGGCTCAGCGGACGGCCAAAGAGGATCCACGCATGCCCCCAATATCAAGTGTAGAACTCCCATATCTTTCTTGCCACGTCACTCTCTTGGCCGATCCACGAGCGATCGAGGCAGATTCTGACCAACGGAACCAACACATCCAGATAGGCAAGCACGGTCTGCGAATCACGACGAGTTTGACTAGCCCCTATGGCCAGCGAGCTGGTTTGCTTTTGCCAAGCGTGCCGGTCGAGCAAGGCTGGGATATTGACGCCTATCTGGCTGGCGTGTGTCGCAAGGCGGGGTTGCCACCGGATGCTTGGCGGGATGCTTCGGTGCTGCTGGAAACCTTCGAGGGATTGGAAATCGCGGGTAGTTTAAGGACTCTCGATCTACCCGACCCGATCCCCTTGGAGGGACCTCCCGGGGACGTCGAAAGCCTGCAAAAGCTCAAAGCCGCCACGATCCAAAACATGATCAATCTATCCCATGGTGCAACACCGAATTATTACGTGCTCGATGCGATGGATGGGACCGTCAATACCATCGTCCTCTCTGCGGTGGATATGGATTCCAAGGTGCCGCTTGCGCATTGGATTCAAACGTCGTTTCGCCCCGGAGTACCGCTGCAGTCGAGCGTGTTCGAACTCAGTCGAACTGCCGAGCAGACCCTACGTCGGACCCGATTCAACAAGGCCGTCGATGTCGACTTAGCGTTGAGCGTACTTTACGATGTAGCCCATCATGGTTCCATCCTCCCGAGCGATTGGGAGTCTGGCAAGCTCAAGGAGGCTTTGGGCGATTGCGATTTGGCGGGAGTGCATTCCAATCAAAGGGCGGTCGTTGCACTTTGCGGCGAACGGGTCGCGGTGGCTTTTGACCCAAGCAAAACAATGCACCAGTTGCTCGAGCAAGCGGCTGCAATGGTCCGTTCTCGCACGCTCCCGATCACGGTCATGACCCTCGGATGCATCTCGACAGCGAGCTCTTTGTTGGCATCGAATACCCCGGGTGTCGATTCCAGCGATCGCCCGCGCATTCCCGCTTTGGCAGGGAGTTTCTACCCGTCGGACTCCGAGCAGCTAGGAGAATTGCTCAAGCAATACGACCAAAAATCGACGGTCACCGCCTCACAAGGTGTCGTAGCGATCATGACTCCGCATGCGGGGCTTACCTACAGTGGCCAGCAGGCGATGGACGCCTGGAAAAGCAGCCCGATTCCTGAGACGGTGATCATCGTTGGCCCGAAACATACCCGACTCGGATCAGAGTGGGCCGTATCCCCATCGTCGAGCTGGGTGGTCCCTTCGAGCCGAGGAGCAGACACCGCGAGTTTTCAGATCGATTTAGAGCTCAGCAAAAAAATCGTTCAGGGGGTCCAAGGGATGGAGTTCGACGCAGCCGCACACATGCGAGAACATGGCGCCGAGGTCCAGCTACCTATCTTGGATTGGTTGGCCGGAGAGGGTGGTTCGCGGCCCAAGCTCGTGTGCATCGCGATGGCCAATGCCAATTGGGACGAGATTCTTTTGGCTGCCAAGCAACTCGCGCAGGTGCTGCGACCGAGCTTGGGAAATCTATTGTTCGCAATCTCCAGCGACATGAATCACTTTGCCGACGACCAAGAGAATCGCCGACGCGACAGGATCGCACTCGATGCCTTAGCCCATGGCGATCCAGAGCGGCTCTTGGAGGTCTGCCGATCAAACTCGATCAGCATGTGCGGCGTGATACCCGCCGCACTGGTGATGCAGACCCTCAAGGAATTGGGGATCCAGACCAAGGTTCAGGAGTTGAGCTACGACACCAGTGCAAGCGTCTCAGGGGATAGCTCTCGGGTCGTTGGCTATGCCGCCGCAAGATGGATCATTGATCGGGTGGATCATTGATCGGGTGGATCATTGATCGGGTGGATCATTGATCGGGGCTCTGGACCAGTGC
>CAILTZ010000268.1 GCA_903837255.1 uncultured Pirellula sp.
AAAAGGATGAAAGATTAATTCGGATAACCCAAAAGATTAACCGATTTTTCGCGTTGGTCAATTTTTTCAGGCTCACAGATGCAAAAGTTTTCGGAATGTCGAAAATCTGCGGCCAGGGTGTTTCTACGTAATAATGCTTAAGACTTCTTTACTTCAACCGCCACCCCCCCGAATGGTGGTACGTCTTAATGCTCAACTTAATGCTCAACTTAATGCTCAACGGGCCAAAGAGATAGGGGTCAACGAAACCTTCAGACGGATCGTCGCTCGGTCCCGGAGGACCTCCAATTCCACTGGCCGTCCCGAGGTGGTTAACCCCACCATCTGTACCAAGTGCTCGTCGTTCTCCACGGCAACACCATCAAAGGAAAGGATGATGTCTGCATACTTTAACCCCGCCGCTTCGGCAGGACTATTCGGTTTGACCACTTTCACAAGCGCCCCGCGAGCCCGATGAGTTTGTAGCCCACCCTCTGGGGCGACATTGAATGCCCGCTCGACACTCACGCCCAAATACGATCGTTGCAATTCACCCTTCTCAATCAACTGGGTAGCGACAACGATGGCCAAGTTGATCGGGATCGCAAATCCGATTCCTTCGTTAACCCCGGAGTTACTGGCAATCGCGGTGTTGATTCCAACGACTTCGCCTCGGAGATTCATCAGAGGACCCCCACTATTGCCGGGGTTGATCGCCGCATCGGTCTGGATGAAGTCTTGGTAAACGATCGATTTATTTCCAAGTTCTAGGTTGCGTCGACCCTTGGCACTGACGATCCCTAAGCTTACCGAATGATTCAAACCAAATGGGCTCCCCACGGCGAAAACATGCTCTCCGACTTCCAGGGTTCGACTATCTCCCAATCGACACGCAGCAAGATCACCCCTGCCGACATCGATCACCGCTAAATCGGTCGATGGGTCCTCGGTGATTTTGATAATTTGCAAAGGCGTACCGTCGAACGTCTCAACACGGATGTCTTGGATCTGGGCTGATTGGATAACGTGTCGATTGGTCAGCACATAATCGCGACCTTGAAACTCAATCAACACGCCTGCACCGGCCTCCTCGATCCTTTTGGTTCGCCCCTTCGCTTTTTCGACTCTTGTGTCCAAAGAAACTTCTTGAACGGTCTCCTCTTTGGTCGCCTCAATATGCACAACGGTGGGCGATACCAAACGAACAGCCTTGCGCAATAGCCGATTCTGCTCTTCCCATTGACGCACCTCTTTGGCCAGGGTTTCGTATTGCTGCTGGCGATTTGGAGCTTCTTCAGCGCTCAGGGCTGGCGTTTGGGCTCTGCTGCTAGGGCTCCAGCAAAGAGTGAGTCCCAAGGCGACCGTACAAGTGATGTGTAAGAATCGCATGGCACACAGGAGCAAGAGGAAAACGTAGCCGGACAGCTGCCGTACCCCAGCAGCTTTCATCTACTAATGTCTCGGCTTGTTCTGCGCACGGCTAACACCCTAGCCTCAAGCTTCCGATAAGAATGTCGGAGCTCTCGATGGACCTTGCCAACCTATCTGAAAATACCGGATGTATCGATCAATCCGGCTCGTTCCAAACAAGCTTGTTGCTAGAGCACCGGACTTCTTGAGTCCAAAGCCCTAGTCCCCAGGTTTCCATACCGATGGTAATCAAAGGAAATGCTTTGCTCGACGACGTACCACAGCAGTTCTATGTCCTCGCAGCTGACGGCTTGATCAGCAATAAAAACGTAATGCTTTGGACCTATCTGCCTTACCGCTTCCGATACTTTCTCAACGCCGTCATAGCGCAACCGCTGAATGCGGCCGGCTTTCAATTCTTGACAAAGTTCATTGTCGGATTGTTCAATCCATTCGATTTTACCGGCCCAAGTTAGCGTCGCGCGCTCCAAAGCCTCGACCTTGGCCTCCTCGACTGACGGATCGCAACTGACGATGGCGACTCCCCCAGTGGCTACCGTCGCGGCACATCGTGCCAATATCCCCCAGTTACTATCCCCAGGTACCACTCGAACATGGATGGGACTCATAGGCAAGTACCGACGATGGTTGTCTTGGCCGATTAATCGGAAGTGGTCGTGCTCTTGGAGTATCTCCTCTCTAGCAAAACGATCGTAGTTGACCAAAGCGAGACGAAGTTTGCCCAAATCACCTCCGACCGAATTGTCCAATGCCAATAGTTGCTTGGCGATCCCATCGAACTTGTCCCAAAACTTCAGCAACATCGCTTGCTGCGGCTTGATGGCTGAATCCATGACTTGCATGGCGGGATG
>CAILTZ010000269.1 GCA_903837255.1 uncultured Pirellula sp.
CCGTTGACTTAGTGCTGAGATATAAACAAGAATGTCTCCATAGTGGATTTTCTCGAGCCGCTCTTCGCTCGGCACATCCTCCAAAAACTTCGACCCAAAAAATTGGGACATCTGGTCGACGGCCATCTGGGCTTGTTCCAAGGATTCGTCGAGCCGATCCTGCTTTTCGAAGATCGATGATTTTTGTCGATGCAACCGGCTGAGGATGTCATGCTGCCCCTCTAGAGGTTCTAGGTATTTGACCCGTTTTTGGGCGAGGTCCAAGCCCGCTTCGTTGGCAGCCGTTGCACCCGGATAGTCGTTCCTAGTGTCCAGCAAAAATTCGCTCTTGTAGTACTCGAGGTCAATCCCCGCCCCCAACCAATCACTCCGCTCAAGGCTTTCATCTGGGGTTTTTTCGGCTTGTGCGGTCAACTCCGAGGCGCGGTCGAAAGTCTTGATCGCCCCGGCTGGATCGATGTCTTTCTGCAAATTAACTAATCGGGTCAAGAGTCTTACCACGTCGAGCTTCAAATCCCAGTTATCAGGATGCTTGGAAACAAAACCCTCCATTTCGGTCGCCACGGCCTTGAGAGTGTCGATCCGTTTCTGCCCCGATTCGGGTAGTTGGGACATCTGGTCATCGAAGATCGAGCCCACGACATTCTCTAGAACCTTCGATAACGCGTCACGGCTCTCCTTGGTAACCTTTTGCTGCCCACGTAGCTTTGTGTTTGCATTATCGAGGTCCATCTGCTTCTTGAAACTATAAGCCGTCGCCGACAGAAGCAGAGCGGCTGTAACCCCCAGCAATAGCATGCTGGCAATCACGCCGCGAGCATGACGCCTGAGCCAGCGCTCAGATTTCTTAAGCAAGTTGTCTGGAACCACGCTGATCGGCTCGCCCGCGATCCAGTTCTCTAAATCCTGGCCCATGTCGGTGGCCTTTTGATACCGATCGGCAGGATGTGTTGCCATCGCCTTGAGACAGATCGCCTCAAGCTCTTTGGGAATCTTTGCATTGAGCTGACGCGGTGCCAAAAACTGATTGAGCTTAGCTCGACCCAGCGTCTCCTGGGTGCTTGTGCCGCTGTAGGGAACCGTGCCGGTGAGAATCCGGTACAAGGTTGCTCCAATCCCATAGATGTCGGTTCGGTGGTCCAAGTTGTTGTTGAGCGACTGGGCCTGTTCGGGACTCAGATACCCAAGCGTCCCTTTGACCGAACCGGCAAGCGTTCTCTCGCCACCACTTTCCGATCCAGAAATCGGAACGAAGAGCATCGACGATGCTTCGTCGAGATGCGTTGCATCCTCGACCGTTTTGCCCATCCCCCAGTCCATCACCACCGTCTCGCCGTAGCGATTGACCATGATGTTCTCAGGCTTCAGGTCCCGATGGATGACCTTGTGCTTGTCATACGCATACTGAAGCGTATTGCATGTGGCGATCAGGTGCCTAAGTAGCGGGCGGATCTGGGCTAGAAACTCCTCGCGGCTGAGCGACTCGTGCTTGATCGCCTTGACCCGGTCGGCTAGTTTCTCACCCCGGATCAACTGCATGGTAAAAAACGGATTGCCATCGTCGTCGTGTCCCAAGTCGTAGATAGGGACGATCCCCGCGTGATCAAGCCGACCTGTGTTGCGGGACTCTTCGACGAGCATGCCGTTATGAAGCGGGCTGTTGGCATGCTTGGGATGGACTTTTTTCAGCGCGATGCGTCGGCCGAGCTCCGTATCATCGACTTCCCAGACGATTCCTTGGCCCCCCTCGCCAATCGGTTTGCGAAACACATAGCGGTGGATCGAGGGGTTCGATGTCGGTCTAGTCCCAGCGGGCCGGACGGTCTGGTCGACGACTTTGGTGATTTCCTCGAACTTCTTCTGCCAATCCTCCGGGAGATCCTGGCCTTCGGGCACGCTCCCGTTCTCCACGACGAAACTCAGGCTGTTATCCAAGCCCCCTTGTCGACGCAGTCGGTCTTCGAGGATGCCTTGGATGTTGTAGCGTTCGACTTCTTGGAGGAATTTCTTGTCGACAAGAATCTGGCCCAAATCCTGCTTGGGGTCCTTGTTCCATACAGCTGCAGCTTCGAAGAATTGCTCGGTGTTGATGTAGCCATTTTGATAGGCTATCAATGCAAACAGCAGGTTTCTGTCGCTCCCAGGACTCATGTTGACTCCGTCTCCAGCAACGATTGTGCGGGCCTTTTACGATCGTTCAAATTAATGTCTCAACATGTCATTTCAACAAAAGTGTATCATAATCGCACGTGAGCCGCTCGGGCGGTCTTCAAATAGAGATGATTTTGGAATGTCGAGGCACTATCTTGTTGGCGAGGATCTAGCATAAGCGTTGCTTGCGGCTGTGGCCGTGAAGAACTCATTCATCACGCCAAGTATCCCCGTTGGAGATGCAAGTGGGCTTGGTGCAAGCCGACTCGTTGGAGCCTTTCTTCCGGCCATACTCCTTTGCGCACTTGGGCTATGGCTCTTCCAAAAACCGAAATCTTGACGACCAAACGCGGGTTGGTTTTGGCATAATCCTTGCCGTTTTTCGAATTTTGTCCGGGGGAGAATTTTAGTATAGTAACCCTTGCACACACCTGCGCACACCGCACCCATTGCATCCCTATCTTTTGACCAACTCCCTTCCATGAGTCTCCCATTCTCAAAATCTCTCTCGTCAGCGCTTTCGAGCCTCGCACAAAGGCTCTATCGAACACGCAAGCAATCCAAATCGCGTCGACGACGACTGTTTGCCGAGTCCCTCGAATCCCGCAGAGTCATGGCCGTCGGCGCTGCTAGCATGTACATCAGCGAGATCCAAGACGATCCGCTCTTTGGGGATCGCGACACCGACCAGTATGTCGAGTTGCGAGGTGCACCCAACTCGTCTATCCCCAATGGGACTTATTTTGCCGTCCTGGAAAGCTGGGGTGCGGTCCCAGGTGGAACCGGCTACCTTCACAGCTTGATCGATGTTTCGAACCTGACTTTCGGGGCCAATGGTTTCCTAACCGTGACGCAGGCCGGGAGCCCTTACCAAGTCGACTCGCTCTCGACTCGGTTGTCTAGCACGACGACAGCCTTCTCTGGCTTGCCCAACGGACGCTGGAGCGATGCATCGAGCATCTCCGACCGCTTCTCGCATGTCAGTGGCTCGCAGTCGTTTCTCCTCATCGGTGCGGCTAGCAAACCGGTTCCCGGTAGCGACTACGATGCCAATGACGATGGCGCTCTGGATAGCGGGGCTGAGTCCTGGACCATCTACGATTCGGTGGCCATGATGGGCTTTACACCCACCCCGGGCTGGTCGTATGGACGAATCACCTTCTCGCACCTGACGACCAACCACAACTATCCCGCCGGGACAGCTTATACGGTCCAAGAGAACATCGGCTACGTCGCTCGCCTCGGAAGCTCGACGGGCTATTCGACAAGCGATTGGGTTTGCGGCACGACGATCGAGGACACTCTCAATGCGAATTCCAAGTACCGATTCACCTACGGTACCTTCGGGGATCCTCGCCCCTTGGTCTACTCGGGCCGAGCCACCAACAATGTTGGGACTTACAATTTTGGTGGAGGGTTCATTGGCCAAGCGATCCTCGATTCGGATCGGGATGGCCAGCTCACCTCGGCAGACACCCCGCTTGCCAACGTGTCGGTCTTTGCTGACCGAAATGACAACGGAGTCCGAGACAATACGACGGTCGATGTGATCGCATCCCAGCAGACTCTCGACGTCGAGCTCGCCAATGCGTTCCCCAACGCTACCCTGACGGTGGCCGATGCTAACAACAAAAACATCGGCTTCAAAGTCAAAGCTCAGGCGACGACCGACAATGCGTTCAATCCAATTCGGGTTCTTGCAAGCGAAGGCATCCCCTGGTTCGATGATGGCAGTCGCTTGAAGGTGATGTTCTATCGCGAAGCCAACTCGGTTTCGATCGAAGCCCTCGCCGCCGAGACGCTCAAGGTCTCCTATGGACGGATCGACATCTACGACAAGAACGATAACCTCCTGGGGTCGAAATCGACCAACCCACTGACCGGAGTCGAACGCCAAACGATCAGCTTCACTCGTCCTACTGCGGACATAAAATACGCGATCATCTTCACCGATACGACACAGAGCAACACCAGTCCGTTTGGTAAGTTCGACAAACTGCGCTACACCTACCCGGAATTTCAAACCACCACGGGAGCCGATGGTAGTATCCGCATGGAGGAACTGCCAGCAGGAACGTTCCGTTTGAGCGTTTCGAATTACCCAGGGAACCTGATTCCCATCACTTCCAGCTCGACTGCACCCCTGACGGTGACTCGCTCAGAGCATCTGACCAACATCACGTTTGGCTACAAAACGAACTTGCCCCCCGAGATCCTCTCTTCTCAATTCAATGTCCCAGAGAATCCGACAGTAAACTCGGTCGTCGCCACGGTGCTGGCTAGCGATCCGGACGCAGGTCAGTCCCTGACCTACCGCTTCACGAGCAACTCCGGTCCGTTCAGCATCGATTCAGTGACCGGTGAAATTCGCTACACGGGCAACGGAGCTTGGGACTACGAAACGACCAAAGAGCTCAATATCGAGGTCGAAGTCCGAGACTCGCTTGCCATCCCAGGATCGACGAAGAAATTCATCAAGCTCGTGAATCTCGACCGCAATGAAGCTCCGAGTGTGCAAGGAGCGAACTTTACGATCGATGAGAACTCGCCCGCCGGGACCGTTGTCGGTAGCGTCGTCGGATCGGATCCAGACGCTGGGGTCAATGGCCAACTGGTCTATCAATTCGGCCTAGGTGCCCCCGCAGGTGCCTTTAGTATCGATGAAAATACAGGGCGCATCACCGTCGCATCGCCGGATCTTCTCGACTACGAAACCCGTCCGGTCATCAGCCTTCCAATCGTCGTTCGTGACAAAGCCAGCCCACCCCTCTCGGGTAGCTCGACCGTTCTGGTAACCCTTCGTGATTTGAACGAAGTTCCCACGAATGTGATGTTTACCGAGTTGGTCACTATCGCTGAAAACACCGTGGTGATACTCCCAGTAAGGGTGGCGACCGTTTCGGTGGTCGATGATGCTCTGGGAGCAAATACCCTGTCTCTATCGGGTCCGGATGCGAGCAACTTTATTCTGATCGGCAACGAGCTGAAGTTCCAAAGCGCAACATCGCTGGATTTCGAAACCAAATCGGTGTACCGAGTCATCGTGTCTGCCGACGATGCGACGATTGGGGCCAGTCCCGATGTGAGCATTCCATTTGATTTGTCGATCGCTGACGTCAACGAAAAGCCGACTGGGATTGTCTTTAGCAACGTCGTCAACCCGCTGCTTGAAACCACCCCCGTGAGTACCGCGGTTCGCGTGGCGAATATCGCCGCCATCGATGATGCTATTGGCAACAACGTCTTATCCTTGGCCTCGACGCTCTATGCGAGCTTCTTCCAGATCGTTGGTAATCAACTGCAGTTTCGATCTGCGACACCATTAGACTTTGAAACCAAGACCAGCTACCGCGTGGTTGTCCAAGTCGACGATGCTGCGTTCCCCGGATTCCCCGACGCCTTCTCGACATTCACCCTCTCGATCGGGGATGTCAATGAGCCGCCTGTCGAATTGCGACTCAATAGCCCTGTCACGTCGATCAACGAAACCAACGGTGTTTCGGCAGGTCAAAGCGTGGCGACGATCGCCATTATCGATGATTCAACAGGTAGCAATGAGCTGACCCTCGAAGGTCCCGATGCAAGTTCGTTCGAGATCCTCTCAAGCCAACTGCGGCTCAAAGCCGGCTCGCCGCTTAACTTCGAAGTCAAACCGTTTTACGATGTCACCGTACGATTGACCGATCCATCCTTGCCCGGCCCACCGACCCTGACCCGCTCGTTGAGAGTCAATATCGGCAACCGTCCCGAGGTGGTCTCGATCAGCGATTCGGCTGGAGTCCCTCTTGCCGAGCGGATCAAGACCATTCGGCTCGGATGGGATACCGAACTTGGGCCCATCCCCGCCGATGCGATCAGCGTCGTTAAAAAGGATGTTGGCTTCGTTGCGGTTCCCTATACGTCGACTCGCAGTTTGGTCGATGGCAAGACCTTCGTTGACCTAGCATTCAGCGGATCGCTGGTCGACACCCAAGGCTTCCTGATCGACGGAGTGTATGAAGTCTTTGTGACCGGATCTAAGGTAACCATGACCGGGACCAGTACCACCGGCTTGTCCTACAACTCGGGGATCCTTCCGGTCCTCAATCCAGTCGCTCCCGGCACGCTCCAGATCTCCGGCAATAGTTTGCTACTGGCTAAGCAGAAAGGGACTTACCAAGTCACCGTCAGCGGTTTGACCAATCCGCCGCAAGTCTTGCAGTACGAGGTCGATTTGGATGGAGACGGCTTGATCGATCGGAATCTTTCCGGTGGAACCTCCATCGCGATTCCCGATGTCAGTTTCGCCGATGCGGGTAGCTACAGCATGAAGGTGACGTCCAAGTCCAACGGGCAGATCCTGGGTGCGGCGAGTTTTGCGATTGCGGTGACCCCTGAAACCAGTGCTACCGAGAACTGGCTTTCCGCCATGGATACCGACCGAGACTCATCGGTTTCGCCACTGGATGTGTTAGTGGTTATCAATAGCATCAATACCGGGGGCGGACGCTACAGCTTTGA